>NZ_JBHXAW010000333.1:0-4288 GCF_042726645.1 Isoptericola sp. NPDC060257 | reverse complement strand
GTCCGCGTGCCTGTTGCCCAGAGGGGCCGTGGCGGTCGGGCAGGACGTGACGTGAAAGGCCTCCCTTGCACTCGAAGAGCCCCACCCGCACCCGGCGGGTCATCCTGCGCGCGACGGCTATCGCCGGCGCCGTCGCCGTGTTGGCCTCCGGTTGTGCCAGCGACTCCGTCAAGCGCGGATACCTGCCCGGCTACAGCGACGGGGAGGTGACCAACCAGACCGAGCGAATCACCAACCTCTGGGTCGGCTCCTGGATCGCGGCGCTGATCGTCGGTGTGATCACGTGGGGCCTGATGCTGTGGTGCGTCGCGGCGTACCGCAAGCGCCGGGACGACCACCAGCTCCCGATCCAGACGCGCTACCACATGCCGCTCGAGATCATGTACACGGCCGTGCCGACGATCATGATCCTGGTCCTGTTCTTCTACACGGACCGCGACATGTCGGCCGTGCAGGACACCAGCGCCGAGCCGGACGTGAACATCCAGGTCATCGGCAAGCAGTGGAGCTGGGACTTCAACTACCTGGACTCCGACGTCTACGAATCCGGGCAGCACCTGCTCGACGTCGGCGGCCAGACGATCGACGACGAGGTCGACGGTGCCCCGGGCACGTCGAAGGACGTCCCGACGCTGTACCTCCCGGTCGACCAGACGGTCGAGTTCACGCTGGACTCCCGCGACGTCATCCACTCGTTCTGGATCCCCGCCTTCCTGTACAAGCAGGACATGATCCCGGGCCGTACCAACACCTTCCAGGTCACCCCGACCCGTGAGGGCACGTACGCCGGCAAGTGCGCCGAGCTCTGCGGCGAGTTCCACTCCGGGATGCTCTTCAACGTCAAGGTCGTCTCGCAGGCGGAGTACGACGCCCACATGGCCGACCTCGAGGCCGCGGGGCAGACGGGCGAGCTCGGGCTCGACCTGAACCGCCAGCAGCACGACGCGAACTTCCCGCAGGAAGACACCCTCCCGGAGGTCGAGAACTGATGGCGGCCACGACTGCCCCCGCGCACGACGTCGAGGTCATCCCCGGTCTCGCGCCGAAGCGCCAGAACCTCGGTCGCACCGTGGTCAAGTGGATCACCTCCACCGACCACAAGACGATCGGCTACCTGTACCTCATCACGTCGTTCATCTGGTTCGCGGTGGGAGGCATCCTCGCCCTGCTGATCCGCGCCGAGCTGTTCATGCCCGGCCTGCAGGTGGTGCAGAGCAAGGAGCAGTACAACCAGCTCTTCACGATGCACGGCACGATCATGCTGCTGCTGTTCGCGACGCCCCTGTTCGCGGGCTTCGCCAACGTGATCATGCCCCTGCAGATCGGCGCGCCCGACGTCGCGTTCCCGCGGCTCAACATGTTCGCGTACTGGCTGTTCCTCTTCGGCGGCCTCATCGCGGCGGCGGGCTTCTTCACCCCGCAGGGTGCCGCGTCGTTCGGCTGGTTCGCCTACGCACCGTTGTCGAACACGACGTTCAGTCCAGGGCTAGGCGGAGACCTCTGGGTGTTCGGCCTCGCGCTGGCGGGCTTCGGCACCATCCTCGGTGCCGTCAACTTCATCACCACGATCATCACGATGCGCGCGCCGGGCATGACCATGTTCCGGATGCCGATCTTCACGTGGAACACGCTCGTCACGAGCCTCCTCGTGCTGATGGCCTTCCCGCCGCTGGCCTCCGCGCTCTTCGCGCTGGGCGCCGACCGCCGCCTCGGGGCGCAGGTCTTCAACCCCGAGAACGGCGGGGCGATCCTCTGGCAGCACCTGTTCTGGTTCTTCGGCCACCCCGAGGTGTACATCATCGCGCTGCCGTTCTTCGGCATCGTGTCGGAGATCTTCCCGGTCTTCAGCCGCAAGCCGATCTTCGGCTACAAGGGCCTGATCTACGCGACGATCGCGATCGCGGCGCTGTCCGTGACGGTGTGGGCCCACCACATGTACGTGACCGGCGCGGTGCTCCTGCCGTTCTTCGCCTTCATGACGATGCTGATCGCCATCCCGACCGGCGTGAAGTTCTTCAACTGGATCGGCACGATGTGGCGCGGGAAGCTCACGTTCGAGACACCGATGCTGTGGTCGATCGGCTTCCTCGTGACCTTCCTCTTCGGCGGGCTGACGGGCATCATCCTGTCCAGCCCCGCCCTGGACTTCCACCTGTCCGACTCGTACTTCGTGGTGGCGCACTTCCACTACGTGGTCTTCGGCACCGTGGTGTTCGCGATGTTCGCCGGCTTCTACTTCTGGTGGCCGAAGTTCACGGGCCGGATGCTCAACGAGCGGCTCGGCAAGGTCCACTTCTGGCTGCTGTTCGTCGGCTTCCACATGACGTTCCTCATCCAGCACTGGCTGGGCGTGGAGGGCATGGCCCGTCGGTACGCCGACTACATGCCCGAGGAGGGCTTCACCTGGGAGAACCAGGTGTCGACCATCGGCGCGTTCATCCTGGCGGCCTCCACGCTGCCGTTCCTCTGGAACGTCTACACGACCTGGCGCAACGCGCCGAAGGTCACCGTCGACGACCCGTGGGGCTACGGCCGCTCGCTCGAGTGGGCCACCAGCTGCCCGCCGCCGCGGCACAACTTCACCTCGCTGCCGCGCATCCGCTCGGAGTCGCCGGCCTTCGACCTGCACCACCCCGAGGTCGCGGCCATGGAGCAGGCGCCGGGTCACGGGCCGCTGGTCCAGGTCTACGGTGACCCGGACCGGCGCGGACACCAGCAGCTGGTCGAGGAGCGTCGCGACAACGCGCAGTCGTCCGCCGCCCAGTCGACCACCACGGTGATCGACGACGAGGAGGAGAACCGCAAGTGAAGATCGAGATCAAGCTCTTCCTGTTCCTCGCGCCGTTCTTCGTGCTCGTCGGAGTGATCTACGGCTTCGTCACGCACTTCCAGGAGCCGGTCGGCTACCTCGGCATCCCGCTGGTGGGTGCGCTCGTCGCGATGGTGGGCGCCTACCTCGCGCTCACCGCCCGTCGCATCGACCCCCGACCGGAGGACGACGAGGAGGGCGAGATCGAGCAGGGCGCCGGCGACCAGGGCGTGTACTCGCCGTGGAGCTGGTGGCCGCTGGTGATCGCCGCCGCCGCCGCGATCGCATTCCTCGGGCTTGCCGTGGGCTGGTGGGTGCTCTACATCGGCTTCATCCTCGGCGTCATCGGCCTCGTCGGCTGGGTGTTCGAGTTCAGCCGCGGGCAGCACGCCCACTGAGGCTTCTGCTCATCGGAGGGCCCCTCACGCGACTCGCGTGCGGGGCCCTTCGCCGTTCCTCGGGAGGGCGTCTGAGGGCCGAGGACGCGGGGACACGGATCGACAACGATCCGAGACGATGCGGTCCGACCCGCTCACCGCGCGACGGTCCCGTGATGCAATAAAATCTCACGATTCCCTGAGAAGGAGCATCATGCGCGTCCCCCAGAAGACCGTGGCCCTGGCATCGGCGGGCCTGGTCGCCCTCGCCCTGAGCGCCTGCGGGAGCGAGGAGCCCGCGGCACCCGCCGCCGGCGAGCAGGCCGCCGAGGAGCCGGCGGCGAAGATCGCGACGGTCTCGACGATGACGGACCTGGCCGGGCAGATGCAGGCCGCGCAGGAAGAGGCGTCGAGCGCGCACATGGAGCTGACGTACTCGGGTGAGCTCGCCGAGTCGGCCGGGATGACCGAGAGCACCACGTCGGCCGACGTGGCCTACGGCCCGACGTTCGACGAGACGACCATGCAGATGTCCATGGCGGTCATGGGCATGGACATGGACATCGTGCTGCTCGACGGCACGATCTACCTGTCCATGGGGGAGATGACCCAGGGCAAGTACCTGTCGATGACCGCTGAGGACATGGCGGAGGACCCGGCCCTCGCAGGCACGATCGACTCGATGGAGTCCATGGACACCGCCTCGCAGGCAGAGGCGATGGCGGACGCCGTCACCTCGTTCGAGCACACCGGCACCGAGACCGTCGACGGGGTCGAGACCCAGGTCTACACGGCCACGATCGACCCCTCCAAGGTGAAGGACGGCACGGCGGGCATCGACGCGTCGACCGCGGACCAGCTCGGCGAGATCTCCGCGATCTACAAGGTGGACCCGCGGGGCCTGCCCGTGGAGGCCGACATCACGATGGAGGTCGAGGGCCAGGAGATGGTCGTCGAGTCCACGTTCAGCAAGTGGGGCGAGCCGGTCGACGTCACGGCGCCCGCCGAGGACGACGTGATCCCGTACTCGGAGTTCGGTCAGGGCTGACCCGGCCGCCGGCAGCCTGACAGAGCACAGGGGCCCCGCACGCAGCGCGTGCGG
>NZ_JBHXAW010000332.1:0-4292 GCF_042726645.1 Isoptericola sp. NPDC060257 | reverse complement strand
GCCCTCGTGGCGTCGGTCCTGGTGCGGCGGCGGGATCACTCGACCCCGAGCAGCACCTCGATCGCGCGGGCGAAGAAGCGGTCCACAGGGCCTTCCGCGTAGCCGTCCGAACCCTTGGCCCGGCCGAACGTCGCGGAACGGATCTCCCCGGAGGACAGCGGCTCCTGCCGGTCGAAGTACGCGACGAGCCGGTCGCACAGCGCGTCGACGTCGTCGGGGTCGTAGCCCTGCTCGCCGCGCTCGGCCGGGGCGAACTTCTCGCCGTCGGGCCGGCCCAGGCGCCCGTACATCGTGCGCGCGCGGTCCGCCAGCGCGGCCATCCAGGCCTCCTGACCGTGCGCCGCCACGTACTCGGCGCGCTGCCGGGCGATGAACGCCGCCTCGAGCCGGTCCAGCGCCGCGTCGACCTCGTGCGTGTCGTAGCCGCCGCGCACCAGGTCGAACGTCGACACCTGGATGTCGGCGTGCGTCAGCGGCTCCGCGGTACGTCCCTCGTACGCCTGCCGGGCGTGGTCGAAGAAGTCCTCGACCTCGTCCCGCTCGTACCCGGTGCGCATCGCGGACACCGTGCTGAACAGTGCGCTCACTCGTCCTCCTCGGCCGCCAGCTGCCCGCAGGCGCCGTCGATGTCGCTCCCGCGGGTGTCACGGATCGTGGTGGGGATGCCGTGCCCGCGCAAGCGTGCCACAAACTCGTCCTCGACGGCACGCTCGCTCGCGGTCCAGATCGAGCCGGGCGTGGGGTTCAGCGGGATGGGGTTGACGTGCACCCAGCCGCGCCCGCGGGCGTTGAGCTTCTCCCCCAGCAGGTCGGCGCGCCAGCCGTGGTCGTTCATGTCCTTGATCAGCGCGTACTCGATCGACACGCGCCGGCCCGTCACCTCGAAGTAGCGCCGCGCGGCGTCGAGCGCCTCGTCCACGCTCCACCGGGTGTTGATCGGCACGAGCTCGCTGCGCAGGTCGTCGTCCGGGGCGTGCAGGCTGAGGGCGAGCGTCACCGGGATCTCGAGCTTCGTGAGCTTCTCGATCGCGGGCACCAGCCCCACGGTCGAGACGGTGATGTTCCGCGCCGACATGCCGAAGCCCTCGGGCTGCGGCGCGACCAGCGCGCGCACCGTCTCGAAGACGGCTCTCGGGTTGGCCAGCGGCTCGCCCATGCCCATGAAGACGAGGTTGTTGAGCCGCGTGGGTCCGCCGGGGATCTCGCCCTCCGCGAGCGACCGGTTCGCCGCGCGCACCTGCTCGAGGATCTCCGCCGTCGACAGGTTCCGCGTGAGCCCGAGCTGGCCCGTGGCGCAGAAGGGGCACGCCATGCCGCAGCCCGCCTGCGAGGACACGCACAACGTGGTGCGGTGCGGGTAGCGCATGAGCACCGACTCGACCTTGGCGTCGTCGAAGAGGTGCCACAGCGTCTTGACGGTCGTGCCGCCGTCGGCCTCGAGGCGCCGGGTGGGGCGGATGAGCTGAGGGAACATCGTGGTCGCGATGGCCTCGCGCGTCTTCGCGGGCAGGTCGGTCATCTGCTCCGGGTCGGACGTGTAGTGCTGGAAGTAGTGCGTCGCGAGCTGCTTGGCCCGGAACGGCTTCTCCCCCATCTCCTCCATCGACGCGACGCGCTCGGCCGGCGTGAGGTCGGCGAAGTGCTTCGGCGGCTTGCCCCGGCGACGCGGCGCCATCTGCAGGGGCATCGGCGCGGTCTCGTCGCCGGGCCGGACCGCGGGGATCCCGAGGTCGGCGCCGGACGTCGCGGGACGGGCGGTGGTGGGGGGCATGACGGTTCCTTACAGGGCGGTCGACGGCGCCATGGTGAGCACGAGGTACACGAACGGGGCGGTGACGACCAGCGAGTCGAGGCGGTCCAGCACGCCCCCGTGACCCGGGAGCAGCGAACCCATGTCCTTCAATTCTAGGTCCCGCTTGATGAGCGACTCGGCGAGGTCGCCCACGGTGGCCGTGATCGCGGTGAGCACGCCGAGCACGATGCCGAGCACCGGGCTCGCGTCGAGGGCGAGCACCGCGCCCGCGACGCCGACGGCCGTGGCCAGGACGAGCGAACCCGCCAGGCCCTCCCAGGTCTTCTTCGGGCTCACGGTGGGTGCCAGCGGGTGGCGGCCCATCGTCACGCCGGCGATGTACCCGCCGGTGTCGTTCGCCACGGCCAGGAGGATGAACAGGGCCACCCGGAGCTCGCCGTCCGGCTGCGCGAGCAGCAGCATGACGAAGCCCGCCAGGAACGGCACGTAGGTGGCCGCGAAGACCGCGGCCGCGCAGTCGCGCAGCGCCTGCGGCCCGGGGCCGTCCAGCACCCGCCAGACGACGACGGCGCCGACGGTCAGCACGTACGCGACGAGCAGCGCCTCGGGCCCCGCCGTGTAGGCCGAGACCACCATGCCCGCGCCGCCCACGAGCAGCGGCAGGATCGGCAGGTGGATGTCCCGGCGGGCGAACGCCTGACGGAGCTCCCACAGCGCGGCGCCGACCGCGACCGCGGCGACGGCCACGAACGGCTCCGGCCGGAACCACAGGGACGCCGCGACGCCGACGAGCAGCAGGACGCCGACCGTGATGGCCACGGGCAGGTTGCGGCCGGCGCGCGACGACGTCGGGCCGGCCGCCCCGCCGGTGGCCGGATCGAGCGGGGACGCGTCCTCGCCCGGTTCGAGGGGATGGGTCACCATCAGACCTCGAGCAGCTCGCTCTCCTTGCCGGCGAGCAGCACGTCGATCGCGTCGACGTGCTTCTTCGTCAGCGACTCGAGCTCCTTCTCCGCCCGGGTGACCTCGTCCTCGCCGGCCTCGCCGTCCTTGACGATGCGGTCCAGCTCCTCCTTGGCCTTGCGGCGGACGTTGCGCACGGAGATGCGGGCGTCCTCCGCCTTCGTCTTGGCCATCTTCACGTAGTCGCGGCGACGCTCCTCCGTGAGGGCGGGCATGACGATGCGGATCGCGTTGCCGTCGTTCGACGGGTTGACGCCCAGGTCGGACTCGCGGAGCGCCTTCTCGATGGTCGTCATCGAGCTCTTGTCGAACGGGGTGATGAGCACCGTGCGCGCGTCCGGGATGTTGAACGACGCGAGCTGCTGCAGGGGCGTCGGGGCGCCGTAGTAGTCCACGGTGATCTTCGAGAACATGCCCGAGTTGGCGCGGCCCGTGCGGATCCCCGCGAACTCCTCCTTGGCGACCTCGATCGCCCTGTCCATCTTCTCCTCGGCCTCGAGGAGGGTGTCGTCGATCACCGGTGCTCCATTCTCGTCGTCGTGCGTCGTCGTGCTGCTGAAGTGTCCTACGGCTGGTGCGGCGTCAGTGGGTGGTGACCAGCGTGCCAATCTTCTCGCCCAGCAGCGCGCGGGTCACGTTACCCGGCTCCTCAAGGCCGAAGACGCGCATCCGCACGTCGTTGTCGCGGCACAGGGACAGCGCGGTGGCGTCCATCACGTTCAGGCCGCGCACCAGGGCGTCGGTGTAGGTGAGGTGCTCGAGGCGCTCGGCGTCCGGGTCCGTGCGCGGGTCCGCCGAGTAGACGGCGTCCACGCCGTTCTTGCCCATGAGGACCTCGTCGCAGTGCGTCTCCAGGGCACGCTGGACCGACACGGTGTCGGTGGAGAAGTACGGCATGCCGGCGCCCGCGCCGAAGATGACGACGCGCCCCTTCTCCAGGTGCCGGATCGCGCGCAGCGGGATGTACGGCTCGGCGACCTGTCCCATGGTGATCGCGGTCTGCACCCGCGTCTTGACGCCGTCCTGCTCGAGGAAGTCCTGCAGCGCGAGGCAGTTCATCACCGTGCCGAGCATGCCCATGTAGTCGGCGCGCGCCCGGTCCAGGCCCGCCCGGGAGAGCTCGGCGCCGCGGAAGAAGTTGCCGCCGCCCGAGACGATCGCGACCTGCACGCCCTGCCGGACCGCGTCGCCGATCTCCTGGGCGATGCGCCGCACGACGTCGGTCGCGAGGCCCACGCTGCCGCCCCCGAAGGTCTCGCCGGAGAGCTTGAGGAGCACGCGGCGCGCGGGTGCGGCCTCGCCCGTCGCCTCGTCCGTCGTGGTCGTCGGCTCGGTCTGGTTGGTCTCGGTCACGTGCGTCACCGTCGCTCTCTGGTCTGTTCCGCATGCCCTGCGGCATGTTCCGCGTCCGCCGGCCGTCGCGCTCGACGGACCGGCGGGTCGGGCGGGTGTGCGCCCGGTGGTTCTGTGTCACCCTCCGCGCATCCTGGCACCGGACGGCGGCTCCCGCCCCGTCAGCGGACGGGCGCGGGCGGGTACGCGAAGGCCCGACCGCACCGCGCACGGTGCGGTCGCC
>NZ_JBHXAW010000331.1:0-4347 GCF_042726645.1 Isoptericola sp. NPDC060257 | reverse complement strand
ACCGGGTACGGCGCGTGGACCGTACAGGACCTGGACGCGGGGATGCGGTCCACGCCTCGCCGTGCCGTCAAGGCCCTGCCGGCGTGCCGTGACGCGATCGTTATCGGTTTCCACCCGCTGAGGCTTTGACTTCGGAACTCGAACGCAGCAGTCTGTACCGCGGACCGGCTCGGTCGTCCGGGGGAAACCTCGGCGTCCGGGCGCCGGCGGCGACGGTCGCTGCCGGGGGACACTCGACGACGAGAAGGAGCGCGAGGATGCGACTCGCCAAGACGATGGGCGCGGTGGCCGCCGGTGCGGCGCTGACGCTGGGACTCGCCGCGTGCGGCGGCTCCGGGGCCGGCGGTGGCGGCGGTGCGGACGGCGCCGCGGGCAACGGCGACGACGACGTGAAGATCGGCGTCGCGATGCCGACGCAGACCTACGAGCGTTGGATCCAGGACGGCAACAACGTCAAGAAGGGCCTGGAGGACCTCGGCTACTCCGTGGACCTGCAGTTCGCCAACGACGACATCCCGACCCAGACGCAGCAGATCGACTCGATGATCACCGAGGGCGTCGACGTCCTCGTCATCGCCTCGATCGACGGCACCGCGCTGACCAGCCAGCTCGACGCGGCCGCCGCGGCGAACATCCCGGTCATCGCGTACGACCGCCTGATCCGCGACAGCGAGAACGTCGACTTCTACACGACGTTCGACAACGAGGCGGTCGGCGTGGCGCAGGCCAACGCCCTGCTCCGCGGCCTGGGCTACCTCGACGCCGACGGCAAGGAGACCGGCGAGAAGGGCCCGTACAACATCGAGCTCTTCGCCGGCTCGCCGGACGACAACAACGCCGGGTTCTTCTTCGACGGCGCGATGTCGGTGCTGCAGCCGCTCATCGACGACGGCACGATCGTCGTCCCGTCCGGCCAGACCGACTTCGGCCAGGTCACGACGCAGCGCTGGGAGCTCGAGACGGCCCAGAAGCGCATGGAGGACCTGCTCACCTCCACGTACCAGGGCGGCGAGAAGCTGGACGGCGTGCTCGCGCCGGCCGACGTGCTCTCCCGCGGCATCATCAACGCGCTCCAGAGCGCGGGCATGGGGCCGACCCTCGAGAAGGGCCTGCCGGTCGTCACCGGTCAGGACGCCGAGATCGCGAACATCAAGCTCATCGACGACGGCGTCCAGTCCTCGACGATCTTCAAGGACACGCGCCTCCTCGCCGAGCAGGCCGTCAAGGCCACGCAGTCCTTCGTGGAGGGCAACGACCCCGAGGCGAACGACACCAAGACGTACGACAACGGCGTGAAGGTCGTGCCGTCGTACCTGCTCGAGGTCCAGACGGTGTTCAAGGACGACATCCAGCCCGTGCTGATCGACGCCGGCTACTACACCGCCGACGAGGTCAAGGCCGGTCAGGCGGACGACTGATCCGCAGGTCATGACCCGCACGGACGGGCCCGTCCGTCGCCGCTCCCGCTCGGGGGCGGACGACGGGCGGGCCCGCCCCCGGGGCCGCCGCGGACGTGTCCGACGGCGGCGCACCCCACCGAAGGAGGGACGAGGGCGCAGATGAGCACGATCCTGGAGATGCGCTCCATCACCAAGGAGTTCCCCGGCGTCAAGGCGCTGTCCGACGTCACGCTGACCGTCGAGCAGGGCGAGATCCACGCCATCTGCGGCGAGAACGGCGCGGGGAAGTCCACGCTCATGAAGGTGCTGTCGGGCGTCTACCCGCACGGCACCTACGACGGCGAGATCATCCTGGACGGCACGCCTGCGGAGTTCGGGTCGATCAACGACTCGGAGGACCGCGGCGTCGTCATCATCCACCAGGAGCTCGCCCTGGTGCCGTACCTGTCGGTCGCCGAGAACATCTTCCTGGGCAACGAGACCCGGAACCGGTTCGGGATGATCGACTGGAACGCGGCGAACCGGAAGGCCCACGCCCTGCTCGAGCGCGTCGGCCTGGACGAGAACCCGACGACGCCCGTCGGTCAGCTCGGCGTCGGCAAGCAGCAGCTCATCGAGATCGCCAAGGCGCTCTCGAAGGAGGTCAAGCTGCTGATCCTCGACGAGCCGACCGCTGCGCTCAACGACGACGACTCCGAGCACCTGCTCGAGCTGCTGCGCCAGCTCAAGGCGCACGGCATCACGTCGATCATCATCTCCCACAAGCTCAACGAGATCGAGGAGATCGCCGACCGCACGACGATCATCCGCGACGGCCGGACCATCGAGACCATCGACATGTCCGAGCCGGGCTCCACCCAGGACCGCATCATCCGCGGCATGGTGGGCCGCGACCTCGAGCACCGCTACCCCGAGCGCGCGTCCGTCGTCGGCGACGAGGTGCTGCGCGTGGAGCACTGGAACGTCGACCACCCCACGCAGATCGGCCGGCAGATCATCATCGACGCGTCGTTCAACGTGCGCGCCGGCGAGGTCGTCGGGATCGCCGGCCTCATGGGAGCCGGGCGCACCGAGCTCGCGATGAGCATCTTCGGCCGCACCTACGGCCGCAACATCCGCGGCGAGATCTACAAGGACGGCAAGCCGATCCAGGTCCGCAACGTGTCCGAGGCGATCGGGCACAACCTGGCGTACGCGACCGAGGACCGCAAGCACTACGGCCTCAACCTCATCGACGACATCCGGCACAACATCTCCGCGGCGGGCCTGCCCAAGCTCGCCCCGCGCGGCTGGGTCAACGGCAACGAGGAGCTCCGGGTCGCCGAGGACTACCGCGGCTCCCTCAACATCAAGACGCCCAACGTCCTGGTCGACGTCGGCAAGCTCTCCGGCGGCAACCAGCAGAAGGTCGTGCTGTCCAAGTGGCTGTACACCGACCCCGACGTGCTCATCCTCGACGAGCCGACCCGCGGGATCGACGTCGGCGCCAAGTTCGAGATCTACACGATCATCAACAAGATGGTCGCGGCGGGGAAGGCGGTCGTCGTCATCTCCTCCGAGCTTCCCGAGCTGCTCGGCATCTGCGACCGCGTGTACACCCTCGCCTTCGGTCGGATCACCGGTGAGCTCCCCGTCGCCGAGGCGACGCAGGAGCGCCTCATGGAGCTCATGACGATCGAGCGCGACCAGCCCCTGCCCACGAAGGAAATCGCCTCATGAACGCCATCGACTCGGTCCGGGACATCCTGACCCGGAACATGCGCCAGAGCGGCATCGTCATCGCCTTCCTGGCGATCGTCGTGCTCTTCGCCGCGCTGAACCCGAACTTCCTCTCGCCGACGAACCTCACGAACATCGTCCTGCAGTACTCGTACATCCTGATCCTCGCGATCGGGATGGTGATGATCATCGTGGCCGGGCAGATCGACCTGTCCGTCGGCTCGGTCGTCGCCCTCACCGGCGCCGTGAGCGCCGTCGTCGTCGTCCGGCAGGGCCTGCCCTGGTACGTCGGCGTGCTGGCCGCGCTCTTCGTCGGCCTCCTCGTCGGCATCTGGCAGGGCTTCTGGGTCGCGTACGTCGGGATCCCCGGCTTCATCGTGACCCTGGCCGGCATGCTCCTGTTCCGCGGCCTGACGTTCCTCGTGCTGGACAACAAGTCGCTCTCGCCGTTCGGCGGCACCTACTACGACATCGCCAACGGGTTCCTCAACGGGCTGCTCGGCGGCAACGGGTTCGACGTCTTCACGCTCGTCATCTTCGGCATCGCCGTGGTCGGCTTCGGCGTCAGCCAGTGGCGCACGCGCCAGGGCAAGATCGCCTACCAGCAGACGGTCGAGTCGATGCCGCTGTTCGTGGTCAAGCTCGTCGCGGTCGCCGTCGTGGTGATGTGGTTCGGGTACCAGCTGTCCATCTCGCGCGGCCTGCCGATCGTGCTCATCATCCTCGCGGTGCTGATCATCGCGTACACGCTGGTCACGCAGAAGTCGGTCTTCGGCCGGCACGTCTACGCCGTGGGCGGCAACCGGCACGCGGCCGAGCTGTCCGGCGTGAAGGTCCGCAAGGTCAACTTCTGGATCTTCGTGAACATGGGCGTCCTGGCCTCGGTGGCCGGCGTGGTCTACTCCTCGCGCATGAACGGCGCCCAGCCGGGCGCGGGCAACATGTTCGAGCTCGACGCGATCGCCGCGTGCTTCATCGGTGGCGCGTCGACCACCGGCGGCGTCGGCCGCGTGGGCGGCGCCATGATCGGTGGTCTGATCATGGCCGTCATGTCCAACGGCATGCAGCTGATGGGCGTGCCGCAGTCGATGCAGCAGGTCGTCAAGGGCCTGGTGCTGCTGCTCGCGGTCGCGTTCGACATCTACAACAAGCGTCGCGCCTCGGTGCTGCGCTGACCCGGGGGTCCGGCCGGGGCCGGACCATCCCGCGCCGACGCGCGGGGCGGCGG
>NZ_JBHXAW010000330.1:0-4391 GCF_042726645.1 Isoptericola sp. NPDC060257 | reverse complement strand
GGCAAGAAGCCCCTGGAGGAGTGGGACGCCTACGTGGCGCAGATCGAGGGCCTGAGCTCCCAGCAGTTCATCGACACCATGAACACCGCCCTGGCGCGCCAGGAGGGCTGAGCACTGACCACCGTCGTCGTCCCCGACGCGCCCGCCGCCACGCTCTCCGACGCGTGGCGGCGGTGCGTCGGCACCGGCCGCCTCAACCTCGCCCTGCGCCAGGACTACCAGGACTCGCTCGCCGTGGTGCAGCGGGAGATCGGGTTCCGCCACGTGCGGGGCCACGGCCTGCTGTCGGACGACGTCGGGATCCACCGCCCCTACGACGCGGCGGGCCACCGCGGCACCCGGTACGGGTTCACCTACGCCGACCAGGTCGTCGACGCGTGGCTCGCGCAGGGGATCCGGCCGTTCCTCGAGCTCGGGTTCATGCCGTCGGCGCTCGCGTCGGGGGAGCAGACCGTGTTCTGGTGGAAGGGCAACGTCACGCCGCCGCGCGACCACCGCGAGTGGGCGGCCCTCGTCCAGGCGGTGCTGCGGCACGCGATCGACCGCTACGGCCTCGAGGAGGTGCGGCGGTGGCCGGTCGAGGTGTGGAACGAGCCGAACCTCGTGCAGTTCTGGGAGGGCGCGTCGCAGGAGGCGTACCTCCGGCTCTACGAGGTCACCGCGGCCGCCGTGAAGGAGGTCGACGCCGACCTGCAGGTGGGCGGGCCGGCGATCTCGCCCGGTGCGGACGAGTGGTGGGCACCGTTCGCGGAGTTCGTCGAGCGCCGGGACGTCCCGGTGGACTTCGTGTCCTTCCACGCCTACACGAGCGGCCCCGCGCAGCACGTGCCGTTCGGCACCTACCAGACGCTGCGGCATCCCCGGAACCTGCTGGACCAGTTCGCCGCCCCGGCGAAGCTGTTGGCGGGCACGCGCCTGGAGGGGCTGCCCGCCCACGTCACCGAGTTCAGCACCAGCTACCGCCCGGACAACCCCGTGCACGACACGGCCTACCAGGCGGCGTCGCTGGCGCCCGTGCTCTCCGAGGGTGGCGACCTCGTGGACTCCTTCTCCTACTGGACGTTCTGTGACGTCTTCGAGGAGGAGAACGTGCCGACGTCGGTCTTCCACGGCGGCTTCGGGATGCTCGGGCACCGGCAGCTGCGCAAGCCGGTGTTCCACCTCTACGCCTTCATGGCACGGATGGGCGAGGACGTGCTGCACCGGGGCCTCGACCATCTGGTGACGCGCGACGGCCGCGGCCGGGTGACGGTGCTGGCCTGGCAGCCCGTGGGCGGCTCCGACGACGCCCCGGAGCCGGACCGGCACGAGCTGCGGCTGAGCGTCCCGGTCGGTGGCGTGGCGACGCGTCGGGCGTCGGTGCACCGGTCGCGCGTGAACGACGACGAGGGCAACGCGGTCAGCGCGTGGCGGCACCTGGGCCGGCCGGCGTCGCCGACCGCGCGGCAGCTCGACCTGCTGCACGAGGCGTCCGTGCCGGGGCGCTCGCACACCTCGCTCGAGGTGTCGGGCGGCCGGGTCGACCTGGCGCTCACGCTCGCCCGGCACGAGGTGACGCTGGTGGAGATCGACCCGGTGCACGACGAGACGCCGCCCTGGCTCGACGACGCGCGGATCCTCGGTCGAGAGCACGGTCGAGGGCAGGACCGCGCCGGGGAGGCGTCCTGATGGCGGCGGCGGCCGGGGCGCCCCGCGAGTTCGGGGACGGCGTGCTGGGCCGGATCACGGCGCGCGTCTACTGGTACGTCGTCGTGGGGGCGCTCGTCGCCCTGGGCTGCGTGCCGACGCTGGTGCTGCTCGCGCTCCTGGACCGGTCCACCGGCAACGCGCTGCTGGTGCCGCTGTGCCTGGTGCCGGCGGCGCCGTTCCTGGCCGCGGGGCTCTTCGCCCTGCACGCGCGGGCGGGCGCCGACGAGCCCGTGCCGGGCCGCACGTTCGTGCGCGGACTGCGGCTGAGCTGGCTCGACGCGCTGCGGCTGTGGGTGCCGGCGACGGCGGTGCTCGGCGTCGTCCTCACGTCGGTGGTGCACCGCGAGACCGCCGGCATCTCCGTGCCCTACGCCGTCGTGCTCGGCCTGGTCGGGCTCGGCGTGCTGCTCTGGGCGGTGCAGGCGCTGGTGCTCGCGTCCCTCTTCTCCTTCCGGGCCCGCGACGTGGCCCGGCTGTCCGTCTACTACCTGGGACGGCGGCCGCTCGTCGCCGTCGGCCTGCTCGCGCTCGTCGTGGTGGCGGGCGGCGTGGTGTGGGTGGCGGGCGAGCCGGTGCTCGCACTCGTCGCCGCCGCGTGGCTCGCCTTCCTGCTGCGCGTCGCGCAGCCCGTGCTCGACGACGTCCGCGCGCGCTTCGTCGCCTGAAACCCCGCCCTCGACCTGGAGATCGTCCGTATGCCTGCTCACCTGCCCGCCGGACGCAAGATCCGCTACGGCGGCGACTACAACCCCGAGCAGTGGCCGCGGGAGGTGTGGGAGGCCGACCACGCCGCGTTCGACCTGGCGTCGATCGACACGGTGACGCTCAACGTCTTCTCCTGGGCGACGCTGCAGCCCGACGAGGACACCTACGACTTCGCGCTGCTCGACGCGATCGTCGAGCGCACCGTGGCCGCGGGCCGCGACGTCGTGCTCGCGACGTCGACCGGCGCGCTGCCGCCGTGGCTCGCGCACCGCCACCCCGAGGTGGAGCGCACCGACTTCCAGGGCCGGCGGCACGTGTACGGGCAGCGGCACAACGCGTGCCCCAGCTCGCCGGTGTACCGGCGGCTGTCCGCGGAGCTCGCGGGGCGTCTCGCCGAGCGGTACGCGGGCACGCCCGGCCTGGTCGCGTGGCACGTCGGCAACGAGTACGGCGGGTTCGACGGCGGCTGCTGGTGCGACCTGTGCGCGGCGGGCTTCCGGGGCTGGCTGCGGGAGCGGTACGGCACGCTGGAGCGCCTGAACGACGCGTGGAACGCGGCGTTCTGGTCGCACACGTTCACCGACTGGGAGCAGGTCGTGCCGCCGAACATGCTCAGCGAGCACTGGCGCGGGCCCGACCACACCGCCTTCCAGGGGATCACGCTCGACTACCGGCGCTTCATGTCCGACGCGATGCTGGCGAACTTCCGCGACGAGAAGGCGCGCATCCGCGAGCACGACGCGACCACGCCCGTGACCACGAACTTCATGGGCATGTTCCGGCCGATCGACTACCACCGCTGGGCGGCCGACCTCGACTTCGCCTCCTGGGACAACTACCCGCCGGGGCAGCGGGAGCACGCCCGCATGGCGCTGGCCCACGACGTCATGCGCGGCCTGAAGGACGGCGCGCCGTTCTGGGTCATGGAGCAGACGCCGACCATCACCGCGTCGCGCGACGTCAACCCGGTGAAGCGGCCGGGCGTGCTGCGGCTGTGGTCGTGGCAGGCGGTGGCGCACGGCGCGGACGCGGTCCTGTACTTCCAGATGCGGCAGTCGAGGGGCGCGTGCGAGAAGTACCACGGCGCCGTCCTCGACCACGCCGGCCGCACCGACACCCGCGCGTTCCGGGAGGTCGCGGCCCTCGGGGCGGAGCTCGACGCGCTGGGCGACGCCGTCCTCGGCGCGCGCACGCCCGCCCGCGTGGCCCTGCTCTTCGACTGGGACTCCTGGTGGGCCGCGGAGATGACGGACGGCTTCAACCGGCACGCCCGCTACGTCGACACCGTGCTCGCCTACTACCGCGCGCTGTGGCAGGCGGGGGCGCAGGTCGACGTCGTGCCGGCGACCGCCGACCTGGCCCGCTACGACGTCGTGCTCGCGCCCATGCTGCACGTGCTCAAGGGCGACGTCGCCGACCGGCTCGAGGGCGTCGTCGCGCGCGGCGGCTCGGTGCTCGCGTCGTACTGGTCCGGCCGTGCGGACGAGGACGCGAACGCGTTCCTCATGGACGCCCCCGGCCCGCTCGGCCGGCTGTTCGGCCTGCGCGTGGAGGAGACGGACTCCGCCGAGCCGGGCGTCACCAACCCCGTCACCCTCAAGGACGGCGCGGGCGACGACGTCGTCTCCGACGCCGCGCTCGTGTTCGAGGTGCTCGTGCCGCAGGGCGCGGAGGTGGTCGGCACCTACGGCGCCGAGTTCTACGCCGGCACGCCCGCGGTGACGCGCCACCGTCCCGGCGGCCATGACGGCGGGGAGGACGTCGGCGAGGCCTGGTACGTCGCGACGGCGCTGGACGCCGCGGGCGTCGCGTGGGTGGTCCGCCGCGTGCTCGACCGGCACGGGCTCGTGGGGCCGTACGCCGACGCCGACGACGTCGAGCTCGCCGTGCGGCAGGGAGCGGACGGCGCGCGGACGGCGTTCGTGCTGAACCACGCGACCGCCGCCGTCGACGTCGCGGCTCACGCCTCGGGCACGGACCTGCTCACCGGGAGAGCC
>NZ_JBHXAW010000329.1:0-4398 GCF_042726645.1 Isoptericola sp. NPDC060257 | reverse complement strand
GCTCGTACTACCTCGCCGTCTGGCGTACTACCTCGTGGGGTCCGGTACTACCTCGGCCTCAGCGGGCGGCGAGGGCCTTGCCGGCCGCGACGGCGTCTTCCTCGGCCTGCTTGGCCATGACGGCGGCGAGCTCGGCGAACCGGTCGAGCGCGGGGTTGACGCCGACCAGGGTGAACTCGCGCTCGACGACGGTGAGGTCCGCCAGCCAGAGGTCGGCGAGGATGCGGCGCAGGTAGTCGGTGTTGTGGTCCCAGCCCTCGCGCGGGGTGCCCTCGCCGAAGGCGCCGCCGCGCGTGGTGACGAGCACGGTGGGCTTGCCCTCGAGCGCGGGCACGCCGGTGCCGAACCCGACGGTCACGAGGTCGATCCACGCCTTCGCGTGCTGGGAGACGCCGTAGTTGTACAGCGGGAGGGCGAGCACGAGCGCGTCGGCGGCACGGACCTCGTCGGCCAGGGCGGCGGCGAGGTCGAGGGCGGCGCGCTGCTCGGCGGAGCGCTCCGCCTCCGCCACGAAGCCGGCCGAGGTCGCCAGCGCCCACGCGTCGGCGGGCAGCGGGTCCTGGCCCAGGTGCCGCGTGACGACCGTCGTCCCGGGGCGGGCGGCGGTGAGCTCGGTGACCACGGTGTCCGCCAGCGCGGAGCTGGCGGAGCGGTCGCCCTGGATGCTGGCGTCGAGGCGAAGAAGCGTCATGCGGTGGGGGTCCTCCGTACGGGTCCGTCGCCCGACGGCACGCGGGGGCGACTGTTGCTTGAGGAATCAACCCGACGGTAACCACGGGCGGATTGACCGTTCAAGTCGGCCTACCATGAGGCATGCCGACCGCAGCGACCGACGCCCCGGCCTGGCTCGACGACGACCAGCAGCGGAGCTGGTCCTCGGTGGCCGCGCTCCTCATGACCCTGCCCGCGACGCTCGACGCGCAGCTGCGCGCCGACGCGGGTCTCAACCTCTTCGAGTACCACGTGCTGGTGGCGCTCGGGGACGCGCCGGAGCGCACCCTGAGCATGTCCGACCTCGCCGCGCTCTCCCGCGGCTCCCTGTCGCGGCTGTCGCACGCCGTCGGGCGGCTGGAGCGCTCCGGGTTCGTCGAGCGCACGCCGTGCTCGGTGGGGCGGCGGCGGATGGAGGCCCGGCTCACGGACGCGGGATGGGACAAGCTCGTGGCGTCCGCCCCCGGGCACGTCGCCGAGGTGCGGCGCCTCGTGGTCGACGCGCTCGACGACGACCAGCTCGCGGCGTTCGGCGCGGCCGCCGACGTCGTGGTCCGCACGATCGACCCGGCGCTGGCGCGCGGCGAGCGCGTCCGCGGCTGCGCCGAGCCGTCAGCCGAGCAGGGGCGGTGAGCCGGCGCCGGTGCCGGCGATGACGCCCTCGACGGTCTCGCGGAGCACGTCGCGCGGGTCGTGGGCGGGCTCCCAGCGCAGCAGCTCGCGGGCGCGCGTCGCGTCGAGGACCACGTCGGCGCGGGCCATGTCGAACCAGCCCACGTCGATCGGCGCGAGCCGCAGCCGAGAGGCGACCGTCAACCCGGTCCGCGCGACGTCGGGCGAGACCTCGACGCTGCGGCCGCCGGAGAGCGTGTCGGCGAGGTCGGCCGACGTCAGCCAGCCCTCGGGGGCGAGGTTGAACGGCCCGGGGTGGCGGCCGACGACGACGGAGCGGTACGCGTCGGCGGCGTCGTCGACGTGCATCACCTGCAGGCGGAGCCCTGCGAGCGCGGGGACGGCGGGCAGCAGCGCGCCCTCGGGGGCGCGCTTCGCGGCGAGCCGCAGCGCGCGGGTGCCGAGCGGCCCCAGGAAGTAGCGCCCGAGCTCGGCGCCGGCCTCGCGCTGCAGCATGAGCGCAGGGCGCACGCGGGTCACGACCAGCCGCGGGTGCCGCTCGGCGACGCCGTCGAGCATCCGCTCCACGGCGGCCTTCTGCACGGAGTACGACGACGTGCGCACGCCGCGCCGCGGCCAGTCCTCGCGCACGAGGCCGCCGCCCGAGGGGCCGGGGGAGTAGACGCCGGAGGTCGAGCCGAACACGAGGTGCGGCACGCCGCCGCGCACGACGGCGTCGGCGACGGCCTGTGAGCCGTCGAGGTTGAGGCGTCGGGCCTGCCCGGAGTCGCGGGCGGACGGCGGCGCCCAGGCGAGGTGGATGACGGCGTCGGCCCCGAGGAAGGCCCGGTCGAGGCCGCGCACGACGGCGTCCGCCGTGTCGGTGAGGTCGACACGGACCCACTCGGCGGCGGAGTGGGGGAACGCCACGGTGCTGCTGCCGTCGGCGCGCGGCACGCGCCGGGCGACCCCGACGACCGAGGTCACGGCGGGTTCGCGGGCGAGTGCGCCCAGCACGGCCGTCCCGACGTTCCCGCTGGCTCCCACGACGACGACGCGCACGGTCCGACCGTAGCCGCGGCGGCGTCGCGGCGCTCGTGCAGCGCTCTCGTGTATCGGAGACACGGCGTGTATAGCCAACACGACGTGTATGCCATACGCTCGTGTATGCCATACACAGACCGACCGAGGGGAACGGCCATGAACGACCCGATGATCGCGGTGCGGGGGCTGCGCAAGTCCTACGGACGCACCGCCGTCCTGCGCGGCGTCGACCTCGCCGTCCGACGCGGCGAGATCTTCGCGCTGCTCGGGCCGAACGGCGCGGGCAAGACCACCACCGTCAACATCCTCACCACGCTGGTGCAGCCGGACGGCGGCACGGCGACCATCGCCGGCGCCGACGTCGTGAAGCAGCCCGCCGCGGTGCGCCGCAGCATCGCGCTGACCGGCCAGTACGCGAGCGTCGACGAGTTCCAGACGGGGGAGGAGAACCTCGTCATGATGGCGGACCTCGCCCACCTGCCGAAGCGCGTCGTGCGCCGGCGGGCCCACGAGCTCCTGGAGCGCTTCGACCTGACCGACGCCGCCCGCCGCCGGGTCGGCACCTACTCCGGCGGCATGCGCCGCCGCCTCGACCTGGCCATCAGCCTCGTCGCCGACCCGGCCGTGCTCGTGCTCGACGAGCCCACCACGGGGCTCGACCCGGCGTCGCGCTCCCAGCTCTGGGAGGTGGTGCGCGGGCTCGCGGCCGACGGCACCACCATCCTGCTCACCACGCAGTACCTGGAGGAGGCCGACCGGCTGGCCGACACGATCGCCGTGCTCGCGGAGGGCACCATCGCGGCGCGCGGCACCGCCGAGGAGCTCAAGGCCCTCGTCGCCGGCGACCACGTGCGCGTGACGTTCGACGACGCCGCGAGCCTCGCCACCGCGCGCGAGCTCGGCGTCGCGGGCCTCGACGTCGCGGAGGAGGACCTCCGGGCGCTCGCGCTGACCTTCCCGAGCGCCGAGCCCGTCCGCGCCATCCGCGACGTCCTCGACCGGGCCGAGTCCCGCGGCCTCGCCGTCGCGGGCGTGAGCGTGGTCAAGCCCACCCTCGACGACGTCTTCCTGGCGCTCACCGGCCACTCCGCGCAGGCCGCCGGACGCACCTCCGGCACCACCGACCAGACCGCTCCCGAGGAGGCCCTGCGATGACCACCACCCTGGCCCCGTCCGCGCCCACCGTGCACGGCACGGTCCGCCCCGCGTCCGTGCGCGCTCCCCTGCGCGACGTCGCCACCATGACCCGGCGCGAGGCGCGCCGCTCCTTGCGCTCGATCGACGGGCTCGTCACCGCGTTCGCGCTGCCCGTGCTGATCATGTCGGCGTTCGTGATCGTCTTCGGCGGCGCCATCTCGGGCGGCACCGGGGGCGAGTACATCGACTACGTCGTGCCCGGCGTGCTCGTCATGTGCCTGGGCATGAACTCGGCCACGGCAGCCACGGGCGTCGCCCAGGACATGACCACCGGGACCATCGACCGTTTCAAGACGCTACCCATCTTCTCGTCGTCGGCGCTGTGGGGGCACGTCATCGCGAGCGTCGTGCGCAACCTTGCCTCGGTGGTCGTGGTGCTGCTGGTGGCGATCGCGTACGGGTTCCGGCCCGAGGCCGACCTGGGCCAGTGGCTCGGGTTCGTGGGGTTCGCGGTGCTCGCCGTGGTGACGTTCACCTGGCTGTGCGTCGTGTTCGGGCTGGTGCTCAGCGTCGAGGCGTCCATGTCCGTGAGCATGATCTTCCTCTTCGTCCCGTACCTCAGCTCCGGCTTCGTGCCGGTCGACACCATGCCGGACTGGCTGCACGGCTTCGCCGAGCACCAGCCGTTCACCCCGATCATCGAGTCGGTGCGGGGCCTTCTCGGCGGAGCGCCCGACGCCGCCACGATCGTCACGGCGTGCGTGTGGCTGGTGGGCTTCCTCGCGGCGAGCGTCGTCGTGGGCGGCGTGCTGTACCGCCGCCGGACCGCCCGCTGACCTCGGTGGACCGTCGTGGGTGGGCTCGTGGCACCGTTCTGCTGTATCTTATAAACAT
>NZ_JBHXAW010000328.1:0-4407 GCF_042726645.1 Isoptericola sp. NPDC060257 | reverse complement strand
GTCGCAGGACTCCTCCTGCGACCGGGCCACCGTGGTGCGGATCAGGCTCCGCCGACCTGCTCGATGACGGCGTCCGCGACCTCGCGCATCGTGAGGCGGCGGTCCATCGACGTCTTCTGGATCCAGCGGAAGGACTCCGGCTCGCTCAGACCCATCTTGGTCATGAGGAGGCCCTTCGCGCGGTCCACGCGCTTGCGGGTCTCGAACCGCTCGGTGAGGTCGGCGACCTCGGCCTCGAGCGCCCCGATCTGCTGGTAGCGGGAGATCGCGATCTCCACCGCCGGGAGCAGGTCCGCCGGCGTGAAGGGCTTGACGACGTAGGCCATCGCGCCGGCGTCGCGCGCCCGCTCGACGAGCTCGGTCTGGGAGAACGCCGTGAGCAGGACGACCGGGGCGGCGTGCGCCTTGCCGATCCGCTCGGCCGCCGAGATGCCGTCCAGCTCGGGCATCTTGACGTCCATGACGACGACGTCGGGCTTGAGCTCGGTGGCGAGCCGCACCGCGGTCTCGCCGTCGCCCGCCTCGCCGACGACGTCGAAGCCCGCCTCGCGGAGCGTCTCGACGACGTCCATCCGGATGAGCGCCTCGTCCTCGACGACGACCGCGCGACGCGCGGGTCGCTCCGGCGTCTTCGGGGCCTCGGGCTCCTGGTCGATCAGGGGCGGCAGGTCGAGCGGCACCGTCGCCTCGGGCTTCGCGTCGTGGGGCTTCTCGTCGGTCACCCGTCCATCCTAGTGGTCGCGCGGGGGCGCCGCGTCCCGTGCCGGGTGTGACGAGTGCGACGGCTCGGCCCGCCGACCGGCGGTCGGACGGTTCGGTCGCCGCCCCGCGCGCGTGGTTGGATGGGCCGCGCGCCCCGGTAGCCCAACCGGCAGAGGCAATCGGCTCAAACCCGATCCAGTGTGGGTTCGAATCCCACCCGGGGCACCTCCGCGTCCGCGCGACGCCCCCACGCCACCCCACGACCCGGACTCCGGCGCGATCCCTTGCCGCCGTCCCGCCGTGTCGGTAACTTTCAGGATCAAGTCCCTTCGGGGCAACCCTTGACCGCTCCGCACGTGTCCGGCGTCGCCGCTCCTCCGCAACGAGGCGAGGGGGCGACGACCCCATCGCGACGGCGACGACGCCGGCGCGCCCCCTGGCAGGACGACCGGCCACGGCCACCGACCGCGACGAAGCGGTCCGCGGGTCGCCCTGCAGCAGCACGAGGCAGGAAGGACCACCTGACGATGCGCGACGACCACACCGCCGTCGGACCCACCCCACGGGAACCACGGGGACCACGGTTCGACCGGCGCCACCTCCTCACCGGCACTCTCCTGGGCGCGGCGAGCGTCCCGTTCGCGGCGGCTGCCGCGCAGGCGGCGCCCCGCCGTGCCGCGGCCCCGGCGTCCGCCGGGCTCCCCGCCCGCCCCGTCGTCCCCGGTGCCGACCGCGCGCACGCCGACGGCTGGTCGGTCCTCGCGGGCGACCGGGTCGGCGTGATCACCAACCCCACCGGCGTGCTGCGCAGCCTGCGCAACGTCGTCGACGAGATGCACGAGTCCGGCGCCGTCGACCTCGTCGGGGTCTTCGGCCCCGAGCACGGCTTCCGCGGGACGGCCCAGGCCGGCGGCTCGGAGGGCACGTTCGTCGACGAGCGCACCGGGCTGACCGTCTACGACGCCTACGGGGCCGGCGTCACGAAGATGACCGAGATGTTCCGGGCCGCGGAGGTGGAGACCGTCGTCTTCGACATCCAGGACGTCGGCGCCCGCTTCTACACGTACATCTGGACGATGTGGACGGCGATGCAGGCCGCCGTCGCGACGGGCTCCCGCTTCGTCGTGCTCGACCGGCCCAACCCGGTGGGTGGCACGGCACGCGGCCCGATGATGACCGCCGGGTTCACGTCGGGCGTCGGGGCCAAGGAGATCGTGCAGGCCCACGGCATGACCGTCGGGGAGCTCGCCCGGTTCTTCGACGGCGAGTTCCTGCCCGACGTCGTCGGCGCGCGCCTGGACCGGCTCGACGTCGTCGAGGTCGCCGGCTGGCGGCGCGACGTGACCTTCGCGGGCACCGGGCTCGACTTCGTCATGCCCAGCCCGAACATGCCGACCCCGGACACGGCCCTCGCCTACCCCGGGGCCTGCATGTTCGAGGGGACGAATCTGTCCGAGGGGCGAGGCACCACCCGCCCCTTCGAGCTGATCGGCGCGCCGTACGTCGACCACCGCTGGGCGGCCGCCCTCACGGACGCCGACCTGCCGGGCGTCCTGTTCCGGGAGGCGTACTTCAACCCGACCTTCAACAAGCACGCCGGCACCGTGTGCGGCGGCGTCCAGGTCACCGTCGACGACCCGGCCCGGTTCGACCCGGTGCGCACCGGGGTCGCGATGCTCGTGGCGGCGGCATCCCTGTACCCCGAGTTCGCCTGGCGCGAGGACGCGTGGGACCCCGAGCGGCCCTTCTGGATCGACAAGCTCACCGGCTCGCCGCGCCTGCGGCAGCAGATCGACGCCGGGGCCACCACCGACGACGTCGTCGGCGCGTGGCTCGATGAGCTGGCGGACTTCGACCGGCGTCGTCAGCAGTACCTGATCTACCGCGGGCCGCGGTCGTGAGCGCCGCCCTGCGACGCAGGCCGCGCCAGGGCCGCGTGGCGACCGCGGCCGTGCTCGCGGCAGGCCTGGTCGCGGTCCCGCTCGTCCACGCCACCTCGGCGTCCGCCGACCCGCGCGGGCCCGCGGTGGGCTTCATGCCGCCGTCGACCACGCTCGCCGCGGCCGACCCGGCGGACGTCGGGCTCGACCCGGCGCCGATCGAGGAGGCCGTCGCGCAGGTCCGCGCGCACGAGGTGCCGGTGGGCTCGGCGGCCTACCCGCTCTACCCGGGGGCCGTCGGCCTCATGGGGTACCAGGGGAAGGTCGTGCGCACCGACGCCAGCGGCTGGGCCGTCGCCTACGGCGACGAGGGCGTCGCCCTGCCCACCGACGAGCGCGTGCCGATGCGTGAGGAGACCATCTTCGACCTCGCCTCGGTGTCGAAGCTGTTCACCTCGATCGCGGTCGTCCAGCTGGTCCAGGAGGGCCGCGTCGCGCTCGACGAGCCGCTCGCCACCTACCTCCCCGAGTTCGCCGCCGGCGGCAAGGAGGAGGTGACCGTGCGACAGCTGCTCACCCACACCTCGGGCTTCGTGTCGTGGCTGCCGCTGTGGAGCGCCTACCCCGACCCGGAGTCCCGGATCGCCGCGGTGATGGCGCAGCCCCTCGACGCGCCGCCGGGGACGCGCTACCTGTACAGCGACCTCAACCTCATCAGCCTCGGCGTGCTCGTCGAGCGCCTGCGGGGCGCGCCGCTCGACCAGGTCGTGGCCGACCGGATCACCGATCCGCTCGGGATGACGGACACCGGGTACAACCCGACCGCCGTGGAACGTACGGCGGCGACGGAGTACCAGGCCAGCCCGCCGCGCGGCGTCGTCCGGGGCGAGGTGCACGACGAGAACGCCTGGTCCCTGGGCGGGGTCGCCGGGCACGCCGGCGTGTTCTCGACGGCCGGGGACCTGGCGATCCTGTCCCAGGCCCTGCTCAACGGCGGCCGGTACGGCAAGGCCCGCATCCTGTCCCCCGCGTCGGTGCGCCTCATGGTCACCGACCTCAACGGCGCCTTCCCCGGGGACGCCCACGGGCTCGGCTTCGAGCTCGACCAGCGGTGGTACATGGACGCGATGTCGGGGCCGCGCACGGCCGGGCACACCGGGTACACGGGCACGTCGATCGTCATCGACTTCGACACGCACTCGTT
Source organism: Isoptericola sp. NPDC060257 (assembly GCF_042726645.1). Classification (NCBI taxonomy): domain Bacteria; kingdom Bacillati; phylum Actinomycetota; class Actinomycetes; order Micrococcales; family Promicromonosporaceae; genus Isoptericola; species Isoptericola sp. NPDC060257. The sequence continues at coordinate 621 of NZ_JBHXAW010000328.1, read as the reverse complement.
CGCGATCCTGCTGACCAACCGCGTGCACCCGTCGCGCGACTCGGGCAGCATCAACCCGGCGCGGCGCGAGTGGGCGAGCGGCCTGGCCCGCGCCCAGGGGATCGAGCCCCGGCGCGGCGCGGACGCCTGGTTCTCGGGCGACGAGAACGCCACGACGTCGACGCTCACCGCCTCGCTCGACGTGCCCGCGAGCGGGGGCCGCCTGGCGTTCGACCTCTACCTCGACACGGAGGAGACCGACCTGCTGCACCTGGAGACCTCCGCCGACGGCGGGACGACCTGGGCGCCGCTGCCCTTCACCGTGCGGGACCGCGGCCCGGCCGAGCACCCCGACGGCACGGCGTCGGGCTCGGGCACGCGGCGCTGGACGCAGGCCCGGGCACAGCTGCCTCCGGGCGACCTGGAGCTGCGCTGGCGCGTCGTGACCGACCCGCTCTACCTCGGCCGCGGCGTCCTGGTCGACGACGTCGTCGCCCGCGCCCCCGGCTCCCTCCTGCTGGACGGCGAGGCGACGCCCGAGGCGTTCCGGGCCGACGGCTGGCGCCTCGTGAGCCGCTAGGCCCCCGCCCGGGAACGCCGGGCACGACGACGCCGGGGGCGTGCGGCAGGCAGAACCTGCCG
>NZ_JBHXAW010000327.1:0-4420 GCF_042726645.1 Isoptericola sp. NPDC060257 | reverse complement strand
GTACGTAGTCGAGGAAGCGCTGCGCGACCGCCGGATATCCTTCCCGAAGCTCGGCCAGAGTCAACCGTTCGGCTCGAACGCTTTCGTCCTCGAAGTAGCGAAAGTCGTCGGCGAGCCGCAATTCGCCGGACAGGAAACTGGTGATGGCTTCGAGACGTTGCTTGCCGTCGATCACCGCGTACTGGTACGTGAGACCAGCCGGTGTAAGACGACGGCTGGACTCCTTCTCGAAATATAGTTTGGGAACATCGAGCCCGTTAAGGATCGAGTCGATTAGTCCCGCACGGGTGTCCGTGCCCCAAATACCGCCTTCACGTTGATACGGCGGATTGAGGTCGACCACTTCCTTCATTCGTCGAAACTTTGCGACAGTAAGGTCCGGGATCAACACGGTGCGAATCTTCATGCGTTGCTCCTGCCGTAGACGGCCTTTATGCGCTTCGCAATACGGTCGAGATCGCGATAGATCGACACCTCGTTGAAACCGAGCACACCGAGTTGCTCACGGATAGCTACCTTGCTGGACGTCGGAACGATGAAGGATTGAAGCGACCGAGCCTTCCGCAGCGGTTCTTGATCGGCTCCGGGAGACGGCAACTGAGTCAGGGTGAAAGTTCCGGTTTGGAACCGAATCCTATCGAAGATTAACGGAGCAACGACAGCTCTCGGCTTCCGCCTGTTCTCACTGTCACGACCGGGCAGATAGTCCTTGAGCGTGATGTCAGAGTCCGACAGCAGATGAGGATGTCCCCCGTCGGCATCACCGGCCTCTTCGTTCAGATCATTCGGATGGATGAGGAAGAACTCGCCATCCACTTCGTCGATCACCCCAGAAGAACTCGGCTCGCTGGCGAAGAACAAGGCAACTAGAGGGCTCTGCGACCAGTCGAGAAGCCGTGTCGGGAGTGCGTGGTGCTGCGCAAACGTGGTCCATCCCCACTCGTCAAATGCATACTGCAGACCGGCAGTGGCGGCCTCCTGACGAAACCGGGCGAGCATGACGCGTTCATTCGCACGGTGGTCCGGCTTCCTGAACGCCGAGGCCTGAAGTTCCCAAGTATGGTCACGGTGGCCGCGATACCAGACCTCGCGTCCATCCGCGGTGATGGGTTCGAGAACCTGCATCAGATCCTCGACGCTGGCGATGGTTCGGCGTTCGGGCGGTGTAGTAGCCGGCCCACCGGCTTCGACGTCAACGGTCACGTTCGTCAAGGTATCAGCCGCCAGGCTCCTAGCTATGTAACACGTTCCACCGTTCCGCTTGTAGAGCTGGACGAGTGCCGACCCACCAGCTCCTATCTGCTCCCGCAGGGTGTGGTCCTGGAAGCTGGGTGCATCAGCCCCCGCAGACACGTCCGGGGCGGTGGCCCAGGCAGCGTGGCGGATCGTGCTGAACGCAGATCGATGTCGCGCGCTGCGACTGCTTCCTCACAGGACTGGCCCGGGAGAGCCATCCAAGGCGAAGCAGTCGCGGGTCGCGTCAGGGCGTGGACCGAGCCTGGCCTGCGACTACGCGAATCACCCGGACCATTGTCAGGCGCCGCAGCGTGCCAACGATCCGGCACAACCATCCGAAGACCGCGCGGTCGCGCAAGGTCGTGCTTTGCAGTCGTCCTCGGCAGGGGCGCTGCGTTCAGGGCTCGCGCAGCGGAGCAGGATCGGGAACGGCGGGGTGATGTTCGCGAACGGAGGCGAGACACCGCTGACGACGAACAACGTCCATCGCCGGGTGTTGCACGTACTCGGTCCTGTAGGCGTCTCGGTTCTGCAGGCGGCGGAAAGGCCGCTGCTCGCCTTGGGCACGCGGATCCGAGGACCATGCTGCAGCACCGCATCCGCCGCAGCGAGCTGGTCGATCCGATCGCTGCGACCCTGCTGGATCACGCTTTGCGAAGGATCGACGATCAAGCTAAGCGGATGCCCGCCGTCGGCGTCAGTAGCCGCCAACCGTGGACGCTGAACCGCATCGGTCTCCTACCTCGGAGCTGATGGCTTCCGCGACGCTCGCTGTGTCCTCGTGCTCCCAGAAGCGGAGGACAGTCCACCCGGCCTCCTGAAGGGCAAGCGTCGCTTGCGCGTCGCGCTCCTTATTCCTGGCGAGCTTCGGCTGCCAGTAAGCGGAATGGGCGATGGGGATGACGCCATGTGTCGGGCATCCGTGCCAGAAGCAGCCGTCGAGGTACACGGCGATGCGTCTGCGGGTGAACACGATGTCCGCACGAGAGCGAAGGCCACGAAGAGGCGCGATGTCCACCCTGTAGCGGAAACCTCGCCGGTGGAGTTCGCGGCGCACTCGTAGTTCGAGTGACGTGTCACGGCTGCGGTTGGAGCGCATCGACTTCGCGGTGCCCGGGGTTGACGCCCACGACTTTGTGATCGCCGTCATGTGTTCGACGCTACCTCGGTTCCTCGCGATCGGGCTACGGAGTCAGGCGATCGCTGCGGCCCGCCTGCTCGGTATGCGAGCCTCTGTGTCGAGGTCGCCGATGACTTCGGTCGTGTCAACGCTGTCGTCCGTCCGTTCCTCCTGCTCGGCCCGAAGCGCGATGAGCGTCCGACCGACGTGCGCGGCGACGTCGACGGCGACGGCGTTGCCGATCACACCCATGACACGGCTCCGGACGCCCGGGAACTCGTAGTCCTGGGGGAATCCCTGGACGAGGGCCGCCTCTCGGATGCTGAGGTATCGGACGGCACCGTCGAGTTCGCGCAACATCGCCTCGCCGCCGGCCACCCCGTGCACCCCGGCTTTGATCGTCTTGCTAGGCATGTCGAGCGGGCTGCCGGTGTGCTTCGCGTATGTCCTCGCGCCTGGGATGGCGATGTGGTTCGGCCAGCCGTCTGGCGCGATCTCGACGGCGGGCTCGGGAACGTCGGCGAGCAGGTCTCGCAGCGTCTTCCACGGCAGCCGGTTGTCGGGCGCTCCGGTCTTCTTGATCCGCTCGATCTGCGCGTTGAGCCGCGCTGGCACGATTTCGGGCTTGACGAGCCCGTGGCGGTTCCAATATGTCCCGGTGATCCACTGCTGGTGCAACAGGACATCTCTGCTATGGGTACGCGTGATGCCCTGCCAGCTTCCGGCGTTCTTCAGATCGCCGCGGACGGCGACGAGGAAGATGCGCTTACGGCTCTGTGCGACGCCGACGTCGGCGGCGTCGATCTCTTCCTGGTAGACGCAGTAGAGCTCCTGCAGCTCGCTGGCGCGAACCCGTGCGTGGTGCTCGTTCCAAAGCTCCCCGTCCTTCGGAGTGATCGTGGGGCGCCTCAGCTGGTCTTTCACGTAGTCGAGATAGGGCGCGAACGACGGGCGTGTCAGTCCAGGGACGTTCTCGAAAACAACATAGTCGGGCATGAGCTGTCTGACGATGTCGAGGGCGGCGGGGAACATGTTCCTGTCATCGGAGTGACCGGCGCCGGTCCCGGCAAGCGAGAACGGCTGACACGGCGGTCCGCCGGCGACGAGGTTGATCGGGCCGAGTTCGGCCAGTTCGTCGGTCGTCTTGCGGACGTCCTTCTCGAAGACGTGCTCCTTCGTCCAGAGCGTCGAGTCTCGCTCGGCGTTGTGGCGGAGCACCTTCGCGGCGGGCGCCCACCACTCGACGAGCGCTTCATGCGTGAAGCCTGCCCGTCGCATGCCGAGCGCCATCCCACCGCCGCCCGCGAATATCTCGACGGAGTTTAGCTGGTTGCTCATCGGGCACTTCCTAGCTGTTCGCGGACGTAGTGGAGGACGAGTCCGCAACGCTTCGTGATGGCGGCGTGTGCGTCTGCGGCCTCTCGCGCCGTCGCTGTTCCTGGCGGCTCGGTGACGACGACGTGACCTGCGACGCCGAGATCGACGCTCGCACGGAGCGCCGCCCAGACGAGGTTCTTGAAGTTCCGCGCTTCGTCCCATGCGAGATATGCCAAAGCGCCGTCTTGGTTCACCGCCTGCGCGTGGAACGGCTTGATGCCGTCGGTTCCTTCGACGAGCGCCCACCCCTCGCCGAGAGCCGCCCCGACGATGTCCTGGGTCGTCGTGCCGCCGGAGTTGCCGAACTTGGCGTAACGTCCCATGCCGCGGAGCGCCCGGGCGTACTCCTTCATGGGGCCGTCTTTGATCCAAGCGCGGGCAGCTTCGGGGCTCATGTACTTCGTGAGGATGGCGCCGACGCGGGGGTCTTCAACCCATGCGCTGTACGCCTGGCTGCGGTCGCGAGGCGGCAGGTGGCTCCAGTTCCTCGCGTTCGCATCTTCGTAGAGGGCAGTCACGACGTCGGCAAGCTGGGCTTCCGGTACCAAGGTGTCCCGCGTCATGCCGGCAGGATGTCCGGATCGAGGAACTGGAGACGCGTCTCGTCGTTGGCGGTCTCCAGGTCGGCGGCGTCGAGGATCCACTGCTCCAGCAGGCTCTCGGCTCGGAGGTCGTTGAACCGGATGC
>NZ_JBHXAW010000326.1:0-4429 GCF_042726645.1 Isoptericola sp. NPDC060257 | reverse complement strand
CAGCGGGACGCCAGGAGGTCCCGCATCTGCTGGATCTCGGCCGTCTGGGTGTCGACGACCGACTGCGCCATCTCGACGGCGCCGGCGTGCTCGCCGCCGGACACCTCGGTCTGCGCCATCTCGACCGCGCCCTCGTGGTGGGCGACCATCTGCTCGAGGAACAGGCGCTCGGCGTCGGCCCCGGTCGCGTCCTCGAGGGCCTGCATGTCCTCGGCCGACATCATGCCGGCCATGCCGTGCTCGTCGTGGCCCATGCCGGCGCCGGCCTCCGGGTCGGCGCCCCAGTCGCCCAGCCAGGCGGTGAGGGTGTCGATCTCGGGACCCTGGGCGGCCTTGATCCGCTCCGCCAGGTCGACGAGCTCAGGGCTGACGCCGTCCTTGGCGAGCAGGGCGTCGGACATCTCGATCGCCTGCTCGTGGTGGGGGAGCATCATCTGGGCGAACATCACGTCGGCAGCGTTGAACGGGGCGTCGGTCGCGGTGTCCGACGGTGCGTCGGGCGACGACGAGGCGCCGCCCATGTCGGCCATGTCGTGGCCGGTGCCGTCGTCGGCGCCGCACGCGGCGAGCGTCAGGCCGACGGCGAGGGCGAGCGCGGGCACGCCGGCGCGCGCCAGGAAGGTGTGCGTCATGAGGGGTAGGCCTTTCTCGGGGTCTCTCGTGGGATCCGCGGTGGGCCTGCGTCCCGGTCGGGGGCGGGCCCGGGCGGTCCTAGGTCCGAGAGATCCCGAGGGCGGGCAGGCTGGGCCCTTCCGCCGGGCGGGCCGCGACCGGGAGGGGGAGCCGTGCCACGAGGCGCGGGCCCTCGGCGCGCAGCAGGGCGCGCGGCCCCGGCCCGACGAGCGTGAGCAGCACCGCCAGGATCATGAGGCACATGGCCGTGACCATCTCGTGCCCGCCGCAGCCGCCGGCACCGCAGCCGGGGGCGCCGGCGTCCTGGGCGACCGGCGCACCGGCGTGCGACGTGGTGACCGCGGGGGCGCCCGCCGTCGTGCCCGGCGCCGTGTGCGCCTGGACCACCACGGCGGCGGGGGCGTGGTGGTCGGCGTGCCGGGTCGACGAGCCGCTCATGGCGTGCATGAGGACGACGCCCACGATCAGGGCGAGCACCAGCATCACCCCGGCCAGGCGCCCGCGACGGCTCGTCAGCAGGGGGCGCACGGTGCGGATCATGCGTCCTCCTTCGAGCGGTTCGTTGTGGCAGGTGCCGGCGGGCGTCCCTGGCACTGTAGCCAACGCGCGGCCGTCGTCGGGCGGCGCCCCGTGCGGGACGGTCCGCCCCGGCCTAGCGTCGGGGGATGAGCAAGGACAACGACGTGGTCCGGACCGAGAAGTCGGGCGGCAAGGCGGCGAAGATCCTGTACCGGCCGGTGGGCATCGTGAGCTCGATCATCGGCGGCATCGTGGCGGGGCAGGTCTTCAAGCAGGTCTACAAGCGGGTCGCGCCCGGGCACCCCGACGACGCGCCCACACCGCTGCAGTCCGAGTACCGGATGCGGGAGATCCTGCTCGCGTCGCTGCTGCAGGGCGCGATCTTCTCGGTCGTGAAGGCGGCCATCGACCGCGGGGGCGCCCGCGCGTTCGAGCGCTGGACGGGGGAGTGGCCGGGCGACTGACCGGTGTCCGGCCCGGTCTCACCAGTCCGCGGGCCGTGAGTCCTTGCCGTCGAGCCACAGCCGGTCGCTCGCGTCGCGGTGCGAGCCGGTGGCGCCGACGTGCTTGGTGCCGATCCGGTCGCCCTTGACGATCACGTGCGCCATGGCCTGGGCGTGCCCGTGCCCGATCCCGTACGTCTCCTTGAGCCAGGCGACGACGGTCATGGTCCGGCTCTCGGGGCCGAGGCCCTGCGCGGCGGCGGCGTCCACGATCTGGCGCGGCGTGAGCCCGGTCTTCGTCTCGACGGTGTCGAGGTAGGCCTGGAACGACATCAGCGGTGCTCCTCGCTCTTGTTCTCCTGGATCATCGTGGCCGAGGCGTGGATGCACATCATGCGCAGCACGCCGGCGCCGGTGTTCGTGAAGCCGTGCCAGACGTCCGGCGCGACGACGGCGGTGTCCCCGGCGCGGGCGACGACGGTCTCGGCGCCGATGCGGATGGTCGCCTCGCCCTCCAGCACCGACCACGTCTCCGTGTAGGGGTGGCGGTGCAGGTCCGGGCCCTTGCCCGGGTCGTTCGTGACGAGGAAGAAGGACACGTCGGAGCCGTGGTGGCGGCCCTCGAAGCGCAGCGTGCGCGAGCCCGGGATGCGGATGGTGTCGGCGGGGACGACGGCGGCCATGGCGGCTCTCCCTCGGGGTGCGGTGTGCGCCTCGGGCGGCTGCCCGCGGCGTGTCCCCAGCCTCGGGCCCACCGCGCCCGCCCACGAGCGTTTCGACCGACGTCGAAAGGCGGGCCGCCCAGGTCTCGCGTCAGCGCGCCGCGGCGAGCTGGGCGGCCAGCGTGCGCCCGGCGGAGCGCATCGGCTCCGGGTCGCGGGTCGTGCGGGCGAGCAGGAACGCGCCCTCGACCAGCATCACCATGGCGAGGGCGAGCTCCCGGGCGCGCTCGGGAGCGACGTGCCGGGAGAACCACGCCGTGCCGCCGTCGACCCACGCGGCGAAGACGTCCGCGGCGGCGCCGCGGAGGGCCTCGTTCGTGTCCACGACGTCGAGCGCCATCGTGGCGACGGGGCAGCCGTCGGCGTAACCGGTCGCCACGAGGTCGCGGGCCGCGGAGTCGAACGCGTGGACGACGGCGTCCACCGGGTCGTCGCGCTCCTCGAGGAGGCCGAGCACCAGCGCCATGAACTGCGGGCCGGTGGTGCGGATCATGTCCTCGGCCAGCGCGTCCTTGCCGCCCGGGAAGAAGTGGTAGATCGAGCCGAACGGTGCCGCCGCGTCCGCGGCGATCTGCTTGAGCCCGGTGCCGGCGTAGCCCCGGCGCGCGAACAGGCGGGCCGCCGCGTGCCGGATCCGGGTGCGGGTGCCGGCGTCCGCGGGGGGCTCCGCGAGGAGCGGCGGGAGGTTCGAGGGGGTTGCCGCGGTCATGGGGTCAGCCTACGGTGGCTGACTAGAACGATCTATCAAATCGACGAGCGAGAGGGGCGGCCATGGCGGTCGTCGAGCTGGCGGCGGGACCGGTGACGTACGAGGACACCGGCGGCGCCGGGCCGGTGGTGCTGCTCGGGCACGGGCCGCCGATGGACTCCCGCGCCTGGCGGAAGGTCGTGCCCCTGCTGCCGGGCTTCCGCGTGATCACCCCGACGCTGCCGCTCGGCGGGCACCGCACGCCGATGCGGCCGGACGCCGACCTGTCCCAGCGCGGCATGGCGCGCCTGCTCGGCGACCTCCTCGACGCGCTCGACCTGACCGACGTCACGCTGGTGCTGAACGACTGGGGCGGGGGCCAGTTCCTCGTCAACGACGGTCGCACCGACCGGGTCGGGCGCCTGGTGCTGGCCGCGTGCGAGGCGTTCGACAACTTCCCGCCCGGGGCGGCGAAGGCGCTGGGGCGCGCCGCGCGCGTGCCGGGCGGCATGTGGCTGCTGCTGCGGCTCTTCCGCCTCCGGGCCTTCCGGCGGATGCCGAGCGGGTACGGCGGCATGTCCGTCGTGGGGCTGCCGGACGACCTGCTCGTCGACTGGTTCGCGCCGGCCACCGGGGACCGACGGATCCGCCGCGACTTCGCGAAGTTCGCGGGCGGGGCGCCGGGCCGGGCCGAGCTGCTGCGGCTCGCGGAGGGCTGGAGCGCGTTCACGAAGCCGGTGCTCGTGGTGTGGGCGGACCGGGACCCGCTGATGCCCGCGGAGCACGGCCCGCGGCTGGCTGGGCTCTACCCGGACGCGCGCCTCGAGGTGCTGGCGGACTGCGCCACCCTGGTCGGCGAGGACCAGCCCGAGCGGTTCGCCCGCCTCGTCGCCGAGTTCGCGGCGGTGCCGGACGCCCGCCCGTCGTGAGGCGCGAGGGAGTTTTCGGCATTTCATTGACAAGGTGAAGGAATAGGCGCCAGGCTCGGGGCGTGCAGCGCCGCGCAGACGTTCCCCGCCTCGGCTCCCTGGAGCCCTCCGCCCGCGCGGTCGTGCGCGCCCTGCTCCTGGCCGGGCCGCTCTCCCGGGCGGAGCTCGCGCGGCGCCTCGAGCGCTCCCCGGCGAGCATCACCAAGACCACGCAGCCGCTGCTGGCCGCCGGGCTGGTCGCCGAGGACGCGGGCCGGATCGCCGAGGAGGCGACAGCCCCGGGCGAGAGCCGGGGGCGCCCAGGCCTCCCGCTGGTCCTGCAGGCCGGCCGCCACCTGTTCATCGGCGTCAAGGTGACGTCGGACGAGGTGTTCGCGGTCCGCACGGACGCCACAGGACTCGTGCAGGCGTCCGGGCACCGCGACCTCGCCGACGTCGAGCAGGAGACTGTCGTGTGGATCTGCGTCTCAGAAGGTGGTCAAAAGTGGGGGTGGT
>NZ_JBHXAW010000325.1:0-4435 GCF_042726645.1 Isoptericola sp. NPDC060257 | reverse complement strand
GTCATCGGTCCTCGCCCTCCGGATACGTCGAGTCCAGTACGGCCGTGCAGAGCGCGGCCACGTCCTCCCGCCCTAGCCCCGCTTTCCGCGCCCGCGCGGCCCACTCGGCCAACTCGGCCTGGAGGGGCCCGGTGTTACTTGCCCTGGTTCGCGACCGCCGCGATGGCGTCCTTCGCGGCCTCGGGGTCGAGGTACGTGCCGCCCGGGTTGGTCGGCTTCAGCGTCTCCTCGTCGAGCTCGTACACCAGCGGGATGCCCGTGGGGATGTTCAGCCCGGCGATGGTCTGGTCGTCGACGCCGTCGAGGTGCTTGACGATGGCGCGCAGCGAGTTGCCGTGCGCGGCGACCAGGACGGTCTTGCCGGCCTGGAGGTCCGGGACGATCTCCCCGTCCCAGTACGGCAGGGCCCGGTCGAGCACCTGCTTGAGGGCCTCCGCGCGCGGGATGGGCTCACCGGCGTAGCGGACGTCCGAGTCCTGCGAGAACTCCGAGCCCAGCTCGATCTCGGGCGGCGGCACGTCGTAGGAACGGCGCCAGAGCATGAACTGCTCCTCGCCGTACTGGTCGCGCACCTGCTTCTTGTCCTTGCCCTGCAGGTCGCCGTAGTGGCGCTCGTTGAGGCGCCAGTTGCGCTTGACCGGGATCCAGTGGCGGTCGGCGGCGTCGAGGGCCAGGTTCGCCGTGTTGATGGCGCGGCGCAGCAGCGACGTGTGCACGACGTCGGGGGTGACGCCCGACTCCTTGAGCAGCTCGCCGCCGCGCTTCGCCTCCGCGGTGCCCTTCTCCGACAACGGCACGTCCACCCAGCCGGTGAAGAGGTTCTTCGCGTTCCACTCGCTCTCGCCGTGGCGGAGCAGCACGAGGGTGTAGGTCATGGGGTCCATCCTGCCTGCTGCCCGGCGCCGCCCGCACCGCGGGTCGGATCCCGGACTCGCGCCGTCCGGATCGAGCGGCCGGGTCAGGAGTCCGCGCGCTCGAGCACGAACACGGGGATCTCGCGGTCGGTCTTCGTCTGGTAGTCCGCGTAGTCGGGGTACGCGGCGACCGACCGCTCCCACCAGAGCGCCTTCTCGTCGCCGGTGACCTCGCGCGCGACGTACTCGTGCTTCTCCGGGCCGTCCTGGAGCTCCACCCGCGGGTTCGCCAGCACGTTGTAGTACCAGACCGGGTGCTTCGGGGCGCCGCCCAGCGACGCGACGACGGCGTACGTGCCGTCGTGCTCCACGCGCATCAGCGGGGCCTTGCGGAGTGCGCCGGTCTTCGCGCCGACGGTCGTGAGGATGACGACGGGCATCCCGCGCATCGTCGTGCCCTTGGTGCCGCCCGAGCTCTCGTACTGCTCGACCTGGTTCGCGGCACGGGTGGACGGGCTGGGGACGTACTCTCCGGTGATCGGCATGCCACGTGCAATTCCCCGCCCGGGCGATCCATTCCCGGGCTACCGCGACGAGCGGGCCCGGTGCACCTTCGCCGCCTGGGCGTACACGTCGAGCATCGCCGCGGCGGCGCGGTCCCAGCTGAAGCGCTCGCTGGCGCGCCGGGCACCGGCGGCGAGGCGGGCGCGACGCTCGTCGTCGGCGAGGAGGTCGCCGAGCTCGCGCGCCCACGTCCACGGGCTGTGGTCGGGCACGAGGACGCCGGACGTCCCGTCCACCACGACCGTCTGCAGCCCGCCCACCGCGGCCGCGACGACCGGGGTCCCCGCCGCCTGCGCCTCGGCGGCCACCAGGCCGAACGACTCGTTGTGCGACGGCACCGCGACGACGTCCGCCGCGCGCAGGTAGTCGACCAGCTCCTCGCGCGGCACCGGCGGGCGCACGTCGAGGTGGTCGGTGACACCGACCTGGTGGGCCAGCGCCTCGAGCTCGCGCACCGCCGTCGCGCGGCCGCTGGCGCCGCCCAGCACGACAAGGGTCGGCACGCGCGAGCCGCCGCCGTCGCACCACGCCTCGGGCTCGGCCGCGTCGCCGGAGCTCGCGTGGTCGGCCAGCACCCCGAGCGCGCGGACCAGGACGTCCGGGCCCTTGAGGAGCTGGACGCGGCCCGCGAACAGCACGATCTTCCGGTCGGTGGGCAGGCCGAGCCGCTCGCGCAGGGCGCGGCGCGCCGCGTCGGCGTCCTCCCCCGCCGCGGGCTCGAGCGGGCGGAAGACCTCGAGGTCAACGCCGGGCGCCACGACGTGGACGCGGTCCGGGTCGGCGCGGTACTCCTGCTCGAGGTCACGGGCCTCCTCGCGGGTCGAGGCGACCAGCCCGTCGGCGGCCTCGACCACCTGCTCCTCCCCCACGACCCGGCCCACGGGCTCCGGGGTGTCCCCCGGGGCCAGGGCCGCGTTCTTCACGCGCGCCATCGTGTGCATGGTGTGCACGAGCGGGACGTCCCACCGCTCGGCGGCCAGCCAGCCCACCTGCCCCGACAGCCAGTAGTGGCTGTGCACGACGTCGTACCAGTGCGGCGGGCGGTGGGCTTCCGCCCGCAGGACGCCGGCGGTGAACGCGCAGAGCTGGCCCGGCAGGTCGTTCTTGTCCAGCCCCTCGTACGGGCCCGCGGACACGTGCACCACCCGGATCCCCGGCTCGACGTCGACCCAGCGCGGCTGCGCGGACGCCGTCGCGCGCGTGAAGATCTCGATCTCCGCCCCCCGGCGGGCCATGGCGCGGGCCAGCTCCATGACGTAGACGTTCATGCCGCCCGCGTCCCCCGTGCCGGGCTGGTCGAGCGGTGACGTGTGCACCGACAGCATCGCCACCCGCGGACCGGGCCGCTCGCCGGGGGTGGTCATCACGACTCCAGCACGCAGGCGGGAGGCGTCGGCAGCGCGTGCCGCGCCACCACCTCGCCGGTGCCCGTCGCGGGGTCGACCCGGACCGTCGCGAGCTCGCTGCGGCCCTGCAGCGCGACGACGACGGTCTCGGCACCGTCGGCGTCCGTGCCGGGCTGCGCGGAGCCGAGGACGGCGTGGTGGCGCGGCCACGCGCCGTCGCCGAGCGGGACGTCGGCGAGGTGCCGCAGGACCGGCGTCCCGCCGTCCGTCGCCACCGCGAGCACGGCGAGCAGGTCCGCGCCGCGCAGGCCGACGTGCAGGCGCGTGCCGTCGGCGCTCAGCGTGACGTGCGCGGGGAAGTCGCGGCCCGCCTCCGCCGCCGGCGAGACCGGCACTGCCGCCGCGGCCGTCCACCCGGCGCCGTCGCGCACCAGCACGTGCGCGCGGGCGTCGAGCTCCCCGACGACGACGAGCGAGCCGTCCGGCAGCGTGACGAGGTGGCGCGGCCCGGTGCCGGGCGGCAGGACGGCGGCGACGTCGGCCGCGGCGCCCGCCTCGGCGCCCTTGGCGGGGTACCGCCGCACGACGTCGGCTCCCAGGTCGCACACCAGCACGCCGTCGCCGGCCTCGGCCACGAAGTGCGCGTGCGGGCCGGCCTGCCGCTCGACGACGGGCCCGCTGCCCACGCCGGGGTGCGCGACGACACCCTCCGCCGCGAGGTCGCCCGTCGCCGGGTCGACGTCCACGGACGCGGCGACGCCGTCGCCGTAGTTCGCGACCCACACGGTGCCCCCGAGGGCCAGCACGTGGCACGGGTCGTCGCCCCCGGACGCGAGGGAGCCCGACGGCGCGAGCCGGGCGCCGTCGTCGGCGTCCTCCACGCGGAACGCCGAGAGCGTCCCCGCGGGGGTCTCGCCCACCGCGTAGAGCGTGCGGCCGGTCGGGTGCAGCGCCAGGAACGAGGGCGACGTGGCGGCCACGGCCGGCGCCGCCGCCTCCACCGCGCCGTCCGGGCCCAGGGCGACCCGCCAGATGCTCTCCCCGCTGCCGGGGCCACCGCCCGGCTGCGGGTAGGTGCCGACCCAGAGCTGCGCCCGCGCGTCCCGTTCCGTCATGGCCTCAGCCTATGACCGCACGACCGCCGCCCCGGAACGCGCACGACCCCCGACCGGAGCCCGGTCGGGGGTCGTGCGGGATGCTCACGCAGCCGTCAGTGGGCGGCCTCGTAGGCTTCGAGGACGGAGCTGGGGATACGGCCGCGGTCGCTCACCTTGTGGCCGTTCTCGCGGGCCCACTCGCGGATCTTGGCGAGCTGCGCGCGGTCGGTGCCGGTGCGACGGGCGGCGCTCCGCGTGCCGCCGCCCAGCCGCGTCGTGGTCTTGCGACCGTGACCGATCCAGGTGGCGAAAGCGTCCCGGAGCTCGGCCGCGTGCTTGGCCGTGAGGTCGATCTCGTACGAGACCCCGTCGAGCGCGAAGGTGACGGTCTCGTCGGCGTCGCCCCCGTCGATATCGTCGATCAGGACGATCTGCTGCTTCTGGACCACGTGAATTCCCCTCGGTCACGATATTCGGACAGAAGTGAGAATGCCCCTCGGATCACTCGATTGTCAATCCGAATCCCCGGAATGGGAATCGCGCGACAGAATTCAGCGAGTTTCGGTTTCGGAGG
>NZ_JBHXAW010000324.1:0-4442 GCF_042726645.1 Isoptericola sp. NPDC060257 | reverse complement strand
ACCTTCCGAGGCCTCGGAAGGTGCGCCGCCGCCTGTGCCGCGTCGTGTCCGGTGGCCGGCAACCGCCCGACCGGGCACTGTGACCGCATGGGCGAGTCCCCCGCGGTCCCCCGCGCGTCGTGGCGCTGGGCCCTGGCCGCCGCGACGGTGGCCGGCGTGGCCGTGGCGGCGGCGCTCGGCGCGTACGCGGACGCCCACCCGGGCGACGGCGCCCCGCTGCTGACCCTGTGGTTCACCGACATGCTGGCGATGAAGGCGTGGCTGTCCACCGGCGCCGTCGCGCTGCTCCTGGTCCAGCTCGTCTCCGCCCTGGCGATGTACGGCCGGCTTCCCGGCTCCCGGCAGGCCCCGGGGTGGGTCGGCGTGCTGCACCGGTGGAGCGGCGTGGCCGCGTTCGGGCTCACGCTGCCCGTCGCCTTCGCGTGCGTCTGGTCGATCGGGCTGGAGGACGACCCCGCGCGGGTGCTGGTGCACTCCGTCGCCGGCTGCCTGTTCTACGGCGCGTTCACGGTCAAGATGCTCGCCCTGCGCGTGCGCGGCCTGCCGCCCGCCGTGCTGCCCCTGCTCGGCGGCGCGGTGGTGGCGCTGCTCGCCCTCGTCTGGTCCACCTCCGCACTCTGGTACCTCACCGGGGGCATCGCGTGACGGGTCCCGGTGCCGCCCCCGACGCTCCCGCCCCGGGCGGTCCGGGACCGTCGCGCCGCGACGTCGTCGAGGGCCTCGCCGTCGCGCTGGTCGCCGGCGTCGGCGGCTTCGCCTGGTTCTCCGCCGCCGGCCCGCCGTCCGAGGCCGAGCGCGAGGAGCGCGAGGAGCGCCAGGACCAGCGCGACGAGCAGCAGGACGAGCTCGAGGACCGGCAGGACGACGAGCGTGACGACGACGAGGACCGGCAGGACGACGAGCAGGACGACGACGAGGACCGCAGCGGTCCGGACCGGGGGCGAGGATGAGACGACCGTTCCGGCAGCGCCTGCCCACGCTGGTGCTGATCGCGCTGGCCGCCGCGACCGTCGGCGCGATGCTGGCCGCGTTGCGCTGACCGGCGCCCCGACGGGACTCAGACGGTGGCGTGCCGCCTCACGATGCGGCTCACCGTCGCGCGGGACACGTCGAAGCGCTCGGCGATCTCCCGGTGCGTGAGCCCGTCGTCGGCGAGCTCGACGATCCGGCGGTCGCGGTCGCCCCGGTCGTCGGGCTGCTCGTCGGCCGTCGCGGCCGCGGGCTCCTCCGCCGTGACCGCGGGCGCCTGTGGCGCCGCACGCTCGACCGGGACGTCGAAAGTGGTGTCCTCCGTGGCGTCCCCGTCCGGCGACGTGCCGTGGGCCGTGAGGAACGCGGACCGCTGCGCGAGCGCGCCGCCCAGCGCCGGGTCCGCCTGCCGGAGCAGGTCGAACACCTCGACCCGGCGGGTGTGGCCCGTCTCCGGCAGCGGCTCGCGCGTGCCCGGCAGCCCGCTGTCCACCTCCACGTCGGCGGGCAGGAGCTCCGGCGCGTCACCGTCCTCGGCGCCGCCGACCTGCACGACGGGTTCGACCGCCGGGTCCGGCCCCAGGTCCTCGTCCACGTCGTCGAACCAGGCCTGCACCGCGGCGTCGTCCACCGCGTCGTCCCGGCGCCCGGCCTCGTCGACGACGGGCGTCGCGCCCGTGAGCGCCGCCTGGAGGTCGTCGGCGAAGGCGTCGTCGGCGAACGCGCCGCCCTCCACCGCCGTCGTCGTGGCGACCGGCTCGGGGGCGGGCTGCCGCAGGACCGTCGGCGCCGGCGCGGCAGGCGCCGGCAGCGCGCGCGGGCCCGAGGCCGCCGCACCGCGGGCGACGCCGCGCTCGACGGAGCTGGCGCCGATGAGGTCGAGGCGGTTGCCGTGCCGCTCGGCGGCCTCGAGCCGCTCCACCCAGACCTGCATGCGCCGCTCGAAGTCCTCGACCGTGAGCAGCTTCAGCGCGGCGTCGCGGGCGGCCCGCTGGCGGCTGTGCGCCGTCCGCACCTTGCGCATACCCGCGTGGTTCCCGGAGCTGTCGAGGCGCGCGTCGCGCCACAGCTCGAGGGCGGTGACGTACTGGTGCACGCGGTGCTCGCGGCGGCGCTCGTCGAGCGTGTGCCCCGTGACGAGGTGGCGCTCGCCCACCAGCGCCAGGTGCCACATGAGGGCGGCGACCAGCGGCGGCACGAACCGGAACGCGACCATGTACGGCGTGCTCGCGTCCGGCACGGCGATCTCGTGCAGCGCCGCGAACATGCCGGACGTGCCGGACAGGATCCACGTCAGGGTGAGGAGCACCCCGTACGGCCGCCCCTCCAGGGCGGCGTTGCGTGCCATGAGGGCGACGGCGACGAGGCTGACCTCGAGGAATCCGGCGAGGGCGTACGCCTCCGCCGGGGACATCCCCGCCACCTCCAGGCCGAACAGCACCATGCCGCTGTACGCCAGGGCGGTCGCGATGGTCGCGGCGACGACGACCGCGACCATCGGCAGGTGCCGCCCGCGGTAGCGCACCGTGGTGCGGGCGGAGCCCGTCGTGTCGGTCGTGGGGTCGTGCTGGGTCACGTCATTCCTCCGGGAGTCGCTGATCTGCGCACCTGTCAGATCTGCGCATATACCAGCATTGGGACGATCCAGGCGTCAACGACACCGCGGGTGAACCCGTCAACCCTTGACCGCTCCCCCGAGCCCGGCGCCGCGCAGGAACAGCCGCTGGAAGACCAGGAACATCGCCACCGGGAGCACGGTCGAGATCGCCAGGGCCGCGAGGAAGACGCCCAGCTCGGTGGACGCCTCGATCGCGGGCAGGCGGACCGACAGCGGCTGGATCGCCGGGTCCTTGAGCACCAGCAGCGGCCACAGGAAGTCCTTCCAGGCCGCGATGACGGCGAACACGGACACGACGCCGAGGATCGGCTTCGACATGGGCAGCACGATCGACCAGAACAGCCGGTACGGCCCGGCCCCGTCGACCCGCGCGGCCTCGAAGACCTCGCGCGGCAGGTTGTCGAAGAACCGCTGCACCAGCAGCACGTTGAACGCGCTCGCGCCGGCCGGGAGCCACACGGCCCAGAAGCTGTCGACGAGCGACCGGCCCAGCAGCGGCGGGTCGAGGATCGTCAGGTACAGCGGCACGAGCAGCACGACGGCGGGCACGAACATCGTCGACAGGACGAGCGCCTGCACCACCTTCCCGTAGCGCGGCCGCAGCACGGACAGCGCGTATCCGCCCGTCGTCGCGACCACGAGCTGCACGGCCCACGACCCGAGCGCCAGCCACACGGTGTTCATGAAGTACCGGCTGACCTGGACGTCGTTCCAGGCCCGCTCGAGGTTCTCCCACGCGATGCCGTGCGGGAACAGGGTCAGGGGCGTGCGCAGGATGTCCTGCGTCGGGGTGACGGCGTACTTCGCCAGCAGCAGCATCGGGCCCAGCCCGACGACGACGAGCAGCACGAGCAGCAGCACGTGCGTGCCGCCCATCCCCCAGCGGACCGCGGGACGGCGCCAGTCGGGCGCGGACAGCGCGCCGCGGTCGCCGTCGTCGGACGGGGTGGCGCGACGGCGCGCGGCGCGCGCCGGGGCGGGACGTGCGGTGGACGAGGGCGTCATGACGTGCTCCAGGACCGGGTGAGCCGGAAGTAGAGGACGGAGAAGACCGCGAGGACCGCCGCCAGCATGAGCGACAGCGCGGTCGCGGCGCCGTAGTCGCCGCCGAGGCTGTTCTGGAACGCGTACCGGTAGATGAGCAGCAGCACGGTCACGGTGGCGTTGTTCGGCCCGCCCCCGGTGAACAGGTACGGCTCGAGGAACACCTGCGCCGTGCCGATGACCTGGAGGATCAGCGTGATGAACAGCACCCCGCGCAGCTGCGGCAGCGTGACGTGCCAGATCTTGCGCCACAGCCCGGCGCCGTCCACCTCGGAGGCGTCGTACAGCTCGGCGGGCACGCTCGTGAGGGCCGCCAGGTAGATGATCACGGTGCCGCCGGCGCCGGCCCAGGTCGCGGCGAGCACGAGGGACGGCATCGCCCACGACGCGTCCTGCAGCCACGGGTACGGGCCGAGACCCACCCAGCCGAGGATCGTGTTGAACACGCCGGTCGGCCCGCCCTTGTAGAAGAACTTCCACAGCAGGACGGCGACGACGGGCGGCACCACGACCGGCAGGTACGCGAGGGCCGAGTAGAGGCCGCGGCCGCGGCGCACCTCGCGCATGAGCACGGCGGCGACCAGGGGCACGGGGTAGCCGAACAGCAGGGCCAGGAACGCGAAGTACAGCGTGTTCTGCACGGCCTTCCACAGCAGAGGGTCGGCCAGCACGTGCCGGAAGTTGTCCAGCCCGACGAACGTCGGGTCGGTGACGAGGTTCGTCTCCTGCGCGCTCATGATCACGGCGCGCACGATCGGGAACCACGAGAAGACGCCGAAGATCACCAGCAGCGGGAGCAGGAACACGAGGC
>NZ_JBHXAW010000323.1:0-4488 GCF_042726645.1 Isoptericola sp. NPDC060257 | reverse complement strand
GTGTTCTACAGTCCGTGTTTGGTCGGGAGCGTATTATGTGTTTATGTGGGTGGTTGGTCGGAGGCCAGCGCTCTGCTTGACTGGTTTGAACAAGGTGGCACAAACGCGACCTGCTCGCCCGACCGTTGCTGTCCGCACGGAAACTGAGGGTGAGCGGTGGCGGCCCTCCCACTGGGGCCGACCCCGCCCGCCGGGTGGGCAGAAGCGCAGGTCACGGCGCTGCCCACTCCCGCGGGACGCGGGGTCCGACCCGTCCTCGACACATGCTCTCGCCGCCGGTCGACCCGCCGCGACGCACGATCATGAGGGTGGCTCGGAGCGCCGGCGGGCGCCGGCGCCCGGGGGCTTGCGAGCAGCGCCGGCGGACCTCATGCTGGGTGCGCGGTACCGGACAGCACTGTGCGGTACCGCGCCAGAGTCTCAGCGTCGAACTCCCCCCCGACCGCGTCTTTCGACACCGGATACCCGCAGCCACCGGCAGTCCAGGGTTCACACGAAGACCCGTGGCGGCGCGTCGACGGGAGGCAGGATCGTGGGCGACGACCAGCAGCACGAGGAGGACCTCGAAGCAGCCCTCGCACCGGGGAGCCGGCCTCCGCTCGGCCGGTACCGGCTCGACCTCGCCACGGGCGAGTGGGCATGGTCGGACGAGATCTTCGAGATGCACGGCTTCCAGCCCGGAGAGATCGTGCCGACCACCGATGTGATGCTCGCGCACAAGCATCCCGACGACCGTGAGCGGGTCGACAGCGTCCTCAAGAAGGCTGCTGCGACGGGCGAACCGTTCAGCTCGGTCCATCGGATCCTCGACGCACGGGGCGGGACCAGGACACTGGCGGTGACCGGCCAGGGCCGAGCCGATCCCGTGACCGGGCGGGTCGCCGAGCTCTTCGGCTACTTCATCGACGTCACCGAGGCGAGCCGAGGGCTGGCCCAACGCGAGGCGACCGCGTCGATCCGGGCCGCCGCACAGAGCCGGTCCACGATCGACCAGGCCAAGGGAGTGCTGGTCGTCGGACTGTCGCTGGACGAGGACGAGGCGTTCAACCGTCTGCGTACCGCGTCGAACCACAGCAACATCCCCCTGCGGCAGCTGGCCGACAGGCTTCTGGCAACCTTCTCCCGACCAGGGACCACGTCGTTCCCCACCCGGGAAGACCTGACGGCGTTCCTCGCCGATCCGCGTACCCCGTCCGGCTCGCCGGACGCGTGAGCTGCCCCGCCGGCCGGCCCGGGCGGCGGTCAGGCTCAGCCCCGCGACTCGTAGCGGTACTGCTCCGTCAGCAGGCGTGCGGCACGGTCGGCGCCCGCCGGCTCCTGTCTCAGTCCCTGCAGCATCGTGTCGACCTTCTCCTGGGTTGACCTGGGCGGCAGCAGCGGCGTGTCCGGGTCGACCACGGCGTGGATCACCACGGGCCGGTCGGCATCGAGGGCACGACGCCACGCCGCCTCGACATCCTGGGCGCTCTCGACCCGGGTGCCCGCGAGGCCCAGCATCTCGGCGTACTCCGCGTAGGGGAACGCGGGCACGCGCTGCGAGTCTCCGAAGCGCGGGTCCCCCTCCATCTCGCGTTGCTCCCACGACACCTCGGCCAGGTCTCCCCGTTGTCGAGAACGAGCACCACGAAGCGTGGATCGTCCCAGTCGCGCCAACGGTCGGCGACGGTGATGAGCTCGGACAGCCCGTTCATCTGCATCGCGCCGTCGCCCGCGAGCGCCACCACCGGCCTGTCGGGGTGCAGCAGCTTGGCTGCGATCCCGTACGGCATGGCGGAACCCATCGAGGCCAGCGTGCTGGACAGGTGGGCGGGCACCCCCGGTGGCAGCCGGAGGAACCTCGCGTACCAGTACGTGACCGAGCCGACGTCGACCGCGACCTGCGCGTCGCGAGGCAGGTGCGCGGACAGCTCGTGGATCACGCGCTGCGGGTTGAGCAGCCGGGTCTCCTGGGCGACGCGCTGCTGGGCCACGCCCCGCCAGGCGGCGACGGTGCGTTCGACCTCCGGTCGCCAGCCTGCCCTCTCGGGCAGGAGCGGGAGCAGGGCGTCCAGCGTCTGCCGCGCGTCGCCCACGAGCGCGACGTCGACGGGGTGCTTGGTCCCGATGTGGCGGGCCGTGATGTCGACCTGGACGGCCCGGGCCTGGCCGGGCGGCGGGTAGTACTCCGTCCAGGGGTCGTTGGACCCGACGATCAGAAGGGCGTCGCACCCGGCCATCAGGTCGGCCGAGGCGGTGGTCCCGAGGTGTCCCATGACGCCGCAGTGGTAGGCCAGCGTCTCGTCCAGGAGCGGCTTGCCCAGCAGCGACGTCGTGAGGCCGGCGCCGAGCCGCTCGACGACCCGTCGTACCTGGTCCTCGGCCCCGGCGGCGCCCTGGCCGACGAGGACGGCGACCCGCTCGCCCTCGGAGAGCACGTCAGCGGCTGCCGCCAGCGCGTCCTCGTGGGGGATCGTTCTCGGCGTCGCGAACGCCGTCGAGCTCGGCACGAGGCCGTGCGCGTGCCGGCCCGGCTCGGCTCGGGTGCGTCCGCCTTCTGCACGTCGTGCGGGACGATGATCCCCACCGGGCGGGAGGTGGCCAGGGCCGTGCGGAAGGCGTCGTCGAGGACGTGCGGCACCTGCTCCGCGGTCGTCACGCTCTGCAGGTAGGGCGCGCAGGCGTCCTTGAGCACCGAGTGCAGGTCCAGCTCCTGCTGGTAGCCGGACCCGAGCGCGGTGCTCACGACCTGCCCGACGATCGCGACGACGGGCCGCCCGTCGAGCTTCGCGTCGTACAGGCCGTTGAGCAGGTGCACCGCCCCCGGTCCCTGGGTCGCGAGGCAGACGCCCACCCCGCCGCCGTACTTGGCGTGCCCCGACGCCATGAAGGCCGCCATCTCCTCGTGCCGCGCGGTGACGAGCTCGATGTCCGCCCGCCGCCGGCGCAGGGCGCCGAGCAGGGGGTCGACGCCGTCGCCGGCGTACCCGAAGACCCGCTCGACGCCCCAGTCGAGGAGCCGGCCCACGAGCGCGTCGGCGACGGTCCCCGCGTCGGTGCTCACCCCTGGCCGCCTCCCGGCGACGTCGCGGAAGTGCCGTGCTGGGTGAGCTGCCCGAGGAACTCGTGGCACCGGTGCGCCCGCTGCGAGTCCTCGGCCATCACCTGCTCGAAGAAGGCCGCGATCTCCTCCTGGCCCGCGTTGCGCGCGTCGCGCACGTACTGCCCGTAGTCGTGGCCCGCCTTGAGCGAGTGGTACTGCACCGACACCAGGTCGTAGGTGACGTCGTCGAAGCCGGTCTCTCCGGTGGCCATGGTCGTCCTCCGATGGCGAGAGGGGACGGCCCGCTGCTGGACCTCTCACCACCGTCGCAGTCCTGCCCGTGCTCGCAAACCGACACCGGCGCCGCTCTCGTCACCGACGTCGCACGGGCTTCCGGTCAGGCGAGGTCACGCCACCTCGTCGCGCGCGCGGGTCGTGCGTGTGGCCACCCAGCGTGTCAGGAGGTAGACGACGAGACCCACCGCGACGAGCACACCGGCCAATGCCCAGTGCTGCGCCTCCTGCTGGGTGAGCAGGACGAGGCAGGTGGCGATGGCGAGCACCGGCAGCGCCGTCGGCGACCGGAAGTGGTCGTGATCGACCTCGTCGCGGCGCAGCACGAGCACGGCGACGTTCGTCGAGAGGAACACGAACAGCAGCAGGAGGACGACGGTCGAGGCCAGGTCGACCAGCTCCCCCGTCGCGGCGAGCACGATGGCGACGGCGGTGGTCACCAGGATGGCCACGCCCGGCGTGCGTCGGCGCGGCAGCACCCGCGCGAGCGGGGCGGGCAGCAGTCCTTGCTTCGCCATGCCGTACGAGAGCCGGCTCGTCATGATCATGGTCAGCAGCGCGCCGTTGGCGACAGCGACGAGTGCGATGACGGCGAACAGCTCCGGCGGGACGGCGCCGGCCACGCGGACGACCTCGAGCAGCGGCCCGGAGGACGCGGCGAGCTCGGCCGGCGGCACGACCGCCGGCGCGACGAAGCCGAGGAGCACGTACACCGCACCCGCGGTGGCGAGCGCGCCGAACAGGGCCCGGGGATAGACCCGAGAGACGTCGCGGACCTCCTCGGCGAGGTTCGCGGACGTCTCGAAGCCGACGAACGAGTAGAACGCCACCAACGCGCTCCCCAGGACGGCGAGGCCCACCGACGTGTCCTCCGGAGGGGTGAACGCCCCGCTGAGATCGGCGTCACCACGGCCGATCACCCATGCCCCCAGGACGATGACCAGCACCAGGCCGCCGGCCTCGATCACCGTCATCACGACGTTGGCGCGCAGCGACTCCTTGATGCCCCAGGCGTTGACGAGCGCCACGACGAGCAGGAAGACGATCGCCGCGGGGACCTGCGGGACGTCGAGGAACGCGGTGAGGTACTCCCCCGTGAACGCCAACGACAGTCCGGCAGCGCTCACGACTCCCGCGGCCAGCATGCAGAAACCCACGAGGAACGCGACCAGCGG
>NZ_JBHXAW010000322.1:0-4555 GCF_042726645.1 Isoptericola sp. NPDC060257 | reverse complement strand
ATGATGAACCGGGCGCCCGCGTGCGCCGCGGCGACGAAGCGCGCGAACTCCTCGCCCTTGGGCTCCCAGTACTGCAGCAGCGTGCCGGGCTCGACAGGGCCCCGGGCGCCCTCCTGCCAGAAGATCGGCGTCTTGCCGTGCTCGCGCACGATGCGACCGGCGAGCTCGACGAACTTCGCGAACTCCTCGACCTCCATGGTGTGGACCTCGTCGCCGCCCACGTGGACCCAGTCGCCCCGCGTCATGGCGGCGACGTCGCCGATCACGTCGCGCAGGAACGGCTCGGTGGCGGGGTTGTCGAACCAGAGGCGCGAGAAGCCCACCTCGATGCCCTCGTACGGCTCGGTGGGCAGGCCGTCCTTGGTGAGCGCCCCGTAGACCTGCGTGGCCGCGTTGATGTGCCCGGGCATGTCGAACTCGGGGACGATCGTCACGTACCGTGCCGCCGCGTACTCCTGCAGCTCGCGGAAGTCGTCGACGGTGAGGAAGCCGGCCGTGCCGCCGCCGACCTGGCTGTCGGACGCCTTCTCCAGCTCGGGGCGCGACGGCGTCTCGATCCGCCAGCCCTGGTCGTCGGTGAGGTGCAGGTGCAGCACCCGCAGCTTGAACGCACCGACCAGGTCGACCACGGCGCGGATGTCCTCGGGGCCGAACCAGTGCCGCACGACGTCGAACGACAGCCCGCGCCAGCGGTACCGCGGCGCGTCGTGGACGACCACGGCGGGCACCTCGCGCGCGCCGCCCGCCGCGGCGGCGGGGACGAGCTGGCGCAGCGTGCGCACCGCGTGCAGCAGGCCGACCGGCTCCGGAGCGGTGGCCTCCACGCCCGCCGTCGTCACGCGCAGCGTGTAGCGCTCGGGGCTGTCGGAGCCCTCGGGTCCGGCGGCGTCGTCGAGGCGCAGGACGACCGGCGTGGCGCCGTCCGGCCCGGCGGGCTCCCGGCCCGGCACGGTGTCGACGACGCGCACGCCCGCCGCCGCGAGCTGTTCGGCCGCGACGGCGGCGAGGGCGTCGTCGGGCGCGACGAGGCGGGCGACGTCCAGGGCGAGCGGGGCGGCGTCCTGCCCGTCGACGACGGTGGGCCACGGGATCAGGGACAGCACGATGATCGGTCTCCAGGGGCGCGGGTCGACGGCACCCGGTCGGCGCCGACGGAGGATCGAAACGTTACGTTAGCGATCCTGCCGAATCGATCGAACCCCTGTCAACGACGCCGTCCGACCGCGCCGGACCGCACGCGACGGCCAGGAGGTGGCGATCAGGAGGTGGCGATCAGCACCGGCGCCGGGTCGGTCGGGACGACCGCCCCCGCCGCCCCCGCCGCCGGACCCGACCACCCGAGGTGCACGCCGTCGGGCAGGTCGGCGCTCACCTGGTTCCACACCCACTCGCCGGTCGTGGCGCCGCCGGTCAGGTCGGCGAGGACCAGCACCTCCACCTGGGACACCGAGCGCAGCAGGGACCGGTCCGGCACGGACTCGGGTCGCGTCTGGTGCACGACCAGCAGCGCCGGCGGAAGACCCTCCCGCGCCACGAGGTCGGCCAGGTACGTGGTCACGTCGTCGAGCTCGTCCACCGTCATCTGGTGGGACGTCGTCGCGGCACCGTCCCCGACCCGGGACTCGGGGTGCAGGGCGACCCCCACCCCGGGCGTCCGCAGCAGCGGCTCGGCCGCGCGCACCTGCTCGACCACCGGTGCCGGCCCGGCCCCGACGTCGAGCAGCACGTACACCCCGGCGTCCCGCGCCGCGTCGACCAGCGGGCGCAGCGCGTCCACGTCCTCCTGCGTCACCCAGTCGCCGTCCTCGCCCGGGCCGCTCGCGGTGGCGCTGACCGGCAGCACCAGCGTCGGCACGACGGGGGCGTCGGCGGCGTCGTCCGGCGCGTCGTCGCCCGGCACGTAGGCGGCGGCCGCGGCCTGCGCCCGTGCGACGGCGGACGCGGGCTCGTCCCAGACCGACCCGTCGACCGCGACGTAGCGCGCCGGCAGCAGGTGCTGCGACCCGGTGGGCAGCAGCGCCGCCCGCTCCGCGGCCGCGACGCGCCAGGCGAAGGTCCCGGCGTCGCCGAACGACCGCCCCACCCCGACGACGGTGAGCGCCTGCGCGCGGTCCACCGTCTCGACGACGCGCGCGGACGCGAGGTCGCCGCCGGGCACCTCGGTCGTCACGGCCCCCGCCGCGCGCAGCGAGGCGATCGCGGCCTCCTGCCCCTCCTGCGGGTCGACCAGCGCGAGCACCTCGCGCAGCAGGCGGGGCGCCCCCTCCGTCCCTCCGGACGCGGAGGGGGACGCCCCCGGGCCCCCGCCGAGCAGGGAGTCGAGGCTGTCGACGAGATCCTCCAGGTCGTCGTCCTCGAGCGTCGGGCCCGCACCGTCGCCCGTGTCGCCCTCCCCGCCGGCGACGTCGGGGCTGGCGGTGATCGCCTGGACGCCCGCGGCGTCCGCGACCTGGCGAGCTGCCGCGCCCGGCTCCGCCTCGGCGCCCTCGTCGGCAGCGCCCGAGGCGTCCGTGCCGTCCGCGGCATCCGCGGCGGCGTCCTCAACCCGCGCGTCGCCCGTGACCACGACCGCCGCGCGCGCGCCGAGCCGCTCGAGCTCCTCGGCGACCCCCGTCCCGGCGTCGTCCGCCAGCAGCGCCGGGGCGTGCACGGCCACCGCCGTGGCAGCGAGGGCCTCCCGCGCTCCCGCGTCGTCCGCGTCCGCGAGGACCACGACCTCCGAGCGCGCGAAGACCGTCTGGCTCGTCGTGAGGGCGAGCTCGACCGGGTCGGCCGCGTCGAGGAGCACCGTGTGCGTGGACAGGTCGCGCACCGCGACCGCCGGGGCGCCCGTCGACGGGCTCGCCGTCTCGCCGGGCGGCGAGGCCGCGCAGCCGGTGAGGGCGAGTGCACCGGTCAGGAAGGCGGGCAGGACGAATCGGACGTTCCGGAGGGGCACGCCCCTCATCTTTGCGCATCCACCGACCGCTGGTCGACGACTTCCACCACCTCGTCACATGCGCGCGGCGCGATCCGGCCCGGCCTCGGGCGCCGTGCAGGTCAGGCGTCGGCGAGCGGCGCCATGATCTCCGCGTACTGCCGCCGCTGCGCGGCGGAGAGCGGCCGGCGCAGTCCGTCGAGCGTGGAGTCCGTGCGCACGCCGTCCGCGTCGACGACCGCACGGCCGTCGTGCGGCTCGGCGCCGCACCGCGCCCGGCCGCTCCCGGCACGTCGTGAGCGGGAGATGTCGCACCCGCCCGGCACCATCGAGGCATGCCGAGCGACCTCCTCCTGCGCATCCACGGCCCCGAGTTCCGGGCCATGTCCGAGCGGGTGCTCCGCGCCACCGAGCTCACCTCCCGCCTCAACGTGCTCCCGTTCGACGACGAGGCGGGCAAGGCGGAGCTCTTCGAGCAGATCCTCGGTCGTCCCGTCCCGCCGAGGACGACGATCTACCCGCCCTTCTACACGGACCACGGCCTCAACCTCGACCTCGCCGACCGGGTGTTCGTCAACCAGAACTGCACCTTCCTCGACTACGCCGGGATCCGGCTGGCCGAGCGCGTCATGGTGGCGCCGCGGGTCACGTTCATCACCGTGGGCCACCCGGTCGACACCGACGACCGGCGGGTGTGGCTCACCGGCGGCCCGATCCACGTCGAGGAGAACGTGTGGATCGGCGCAGGCGCGACCGTCCTGCCGGGCGTCACCATCGGGCGGGACTCGGTGATCGCCGCCGGGTCCGTCGTCGCCGACGACGTGCCGCCCCGGAGCCTCGTCACCGGCGGCAAGGCGACCGTGCGACGTACGTGGTGAGCCCTCCCGCCGGGTGAACTGCGTCCGGGCGGTTGAGGTCGCGCGCGACGGTTCCTAGTCTGCTGAGGTGTCCGAAGCGGACCGAACAGACCCGAGCACCTCGCGACGCCGCCTGCGCCGCGAGGCGTGGGGCTTCGCCGTCGGGTCGTCCTGCTTCCTCGTCGGGGCGCTCCCGCCGTACGCCGACGCCGTGGGCGCGGTCGGGGCGGGCGTCACGTTCGTCGTCGGGTCTGTGTTCTTCACCGCGGCGGCGTTCGTCCAGCTGAGCCTCAGCGGCCGCCGCCCGCCGCGCGCGGGCACGCACCCCGCCGACCGGTGGGACTGGTGGGCCGCCGCGGTCCAGCTCGCCGGCACCGTGTGCTTCAACGTGAGCACGGTCGCCGCCCTGGCGGCCGCGGTCGACGACCCGGCTCGGCTCGGCGCCGGGTGGAAGCCCGACGCGTACGGCTCGGTCGCGTTCCTCGTCTCGTCCGCGTTCGCGATCGTCGCGACCCGCGACCGCGGGCACCTGTGGGACCTCGACGCCCGCACCTGGCACGGTACCTGGCTCAACGCCGTCGGCTCCGTGGCGTTCGCCGCCTCCGCCGTCGGGGCGTACGTGGAGCCGTCCACGGGCACCTACCTCAGCGCGTGGTGGGACCAGGCCGGGACGCTCGTCGGGGCGCTCTGCTTCCTCGTCGCGGCGCTGCTGTCGCGTCGCACGGCCTGACCCAGGACGCGTCCGAACGCGCCCGGGAACGACGAAGGCCGCCGCACCAGG
>NZ_JBHXAW010000321.1:0-4624 GCF_042726645.1 Isoptericola sp. NPDC060257 | reverse complement strand
CCGCTGGCGGGTGGCCGGCCCCTCCGGGGTCGACGCCGCGGACGCCTCAGCGGTCGACCCCGTGGACGCCTCGGGGATCGAGGTGTTCTCGTCGTCGCTCACGCGTGGTCTCCCTGGTCGCCGGGGCCGCTCAGAAGCACTCGGTGCCGTCGGAGATCTTGAGGTGCAGGTCGGTGAGCGTGAAGACCGCGGCCGACGTGCTCGTCGAGACCTGCTTGAGGTCGTCGATGGTGATCGCGTCCGAGTCCATGGCGAAGTCGCCCTTGCTGCCGTGCGCCTTCGTGTTCACGGTGGAGGCGTCGACGCCGATCCGGATCTGGTTGAACTGCGCGGTGCCGCGCAGGTCGCTCATGCCGATCTGCAGGTCGGTCGCCTTGACCGGGTTCTTGGTGTCGGTCCCCGCGGAGATGAGCAGGCCCAGCGGCATGCCGGGGATCTTCACCGACTGGCACAGGTTGTACAGCGTCGCGTCCTTGATGTTGGCGATCGCCACCGGACGCGACTTGCCGTCGGCGTCCTTGGACTCGCCGGCGTACTGCGAGAATCCGGTCCCGTCGAGCTTGTCGGCCGCGATCTTGAACTGCTGGCCCGAGATCGCCATCGACACCGGGACGGCGCCCTGGGCGACGCCGCCCATGAGGACGCCGATCACCGCCACCGTCGGGACCGCCGCGAGCATCGCACGGCCTCGACGCGTGCGCGTCAGTGCGCTGAGCTTCATTTCCCCTCCAACAAGACGACATGGCGACCCCTGTGTCGCCGACGAGTGGCGACGGTACGCCGCTTACTGAGGCGACGTCAATAGCAACGGTTGCCCGCGGCGCTTCACCCTCCGGGCGGCGCCGTCACCTCGCGAAACGGCCATATGCTCGGGGCATGGCAGCCGCGCGACGCACCCGGATGAGCCCCGACGAACGCCGGCAGCAGCTCGTCGCGCTCGGCGTGGCCGCGCTGGCCGACCGCCCCCTGGAGGCCGTCACCGTCGAGGACCTGGCCGCCCAGGCCGGGGTCTCCCCCGGGCTCGTCCACTACTACTTCGGCAACCGGCAGGGCCTCCACTCCGCCATCGTCCGGACCGCGCGCGACGCGATGCTGCACGCCACGCAGCCGCGGCCCGAGCTGCCGCCTCGCGAGCGCCTCCGCGACACCCTCGACCGGTTCGTCGAGTTCGTGCACGACCACGACGCGACGTTCTACTCGCTCGTGCGCGGTGCGGCGTCGGGCGACGAGCACGTGCGCGCCACCATCCAGCACGCGCGCGACGTGCTGGCCGGGCACCTCCGCGACGCGTTCCAGGAGATCGGCGTCGCCCCCACCCCCCTGCTCGAGGTCGCGCTGCACTCGTGGATCTCGTTCGCCGAGCAGGCGCTCGTCGAGGCCGCGACCGACCCCGAGATCCCACCGTCCGACCTCGCCGACTTCCTCGAGCGCAGCGCGCTCGGCGTCCTCGCCGCCCTGCACCCCTCGTCCGGCTGACGGGGCGGACGCCCGCCCACCACCCCTCGGGCCGCGCGGTCCGCGCACGACAAAGCCCCGCGGACCGCGACGGGGAGGGGGGAGTCGTCGCGGGCCCGCGGGGCTGCTGGTGCGGCCGGCCGGATGCGCGTGCCGGCCGGCCGCGGCTCGGTCTCGGCTCAGTTGTTGCCGCTGCCGCCCTGGAGCAGGTCCTCGAGCCAGCCGGGCAGGTTGCCCGGGTCGGTCGAGTCGGAGCCGCCCTGGCCCTGGTCCTGACCGTCCTGGTCGCCCTGGCCCTGGCCGTCCTGCCCGTTCGGGTCCTGGCCCTGCTGGTCGTCCTGGCCGTTCTGGCCCTGGTCGCCCTGGCCGGTCGTAGCGGACTCGTCGCGGACGGCGAGGGTCACGTCGACGGTCTGCGTCTTGTCGTCGCGGACGTAGGTCAGCGTGACCTTCTGGTCGGCCGCCTTCTCCCGGACGTACGCCGTGAGCGACTCGGCGCCGTTGACGGAGTCGTCGTCGATCGCGACGATCACGTCGCCGGCCTGGAGGCCGGCGTCCGCGGCGGGAGACCCGGACGACACCTCGACCACCTTGGCGCCGCGACGCGTGACGCCGTCGGCCGTGGCCGTCGCGTCCTGCATGGTCACGCCGAGGAACGCGTGCTCCGCCGAGCCGTCCTTGATGAGCTGGTCGGCGATGTTCGTCGCGAGGTTCACCGGGATGGCGAACCCGAGCCCGATCGAGCCGGACTGCTCGCCGCTCATGCCGCTCGACATCGTGGCGATCGACGACGTGATGCCGATGACCTGGCCCTGCGCGTTGAACAGGGGGCCGCCGGAGTTGCCGGGGTTGATCGCCGCGTCGATCTGGATCGCGTTGGTGACGACCTGCGTGCTGCCGTCCTCCCCCGACGCCGAGACCGGGCGGTCGACGGCCGACACGATGCCGGTGGTGGCGGTGTTCGCCAGGCCGAGCGGGTTCCCGACGGCCAGCACGGCGTCGCCCACCGTGACGTCGTCGGACGAGCCGAAGGACGCGGGCTTCAGGTCGTCCGGCGGGTTCTTCAGCTTGACGACGGCCAGGTCGGTGGTCGGGTCGGTGCCCACGATCGTCGCCTCGTACAGGCGGCCGTCGGACAGCGTGACCTGCACGGTGTCGTTCTGCGCGCCCGAGACGACGTGGTTGTTGGTGACGATGTGGCCCTGGTCGTCGTAGATCACGCCGGAGCCCTCGGCGCCGCCGGACTGGCTCTGCACCTGGATGGCGACCACCGACGGCGCGACGGCCGTCGTGACCGCCTCCCAGTTCGGGTTGTTCGACGTCGAGTTCTTGACCGGGGCCTCGTCGGTGGCCTGCGAGCTCGCGCCGACGTTCGCCAGCGACGACGGGTTGCCCGCGTCGAACGCGCCGGTCGCCGCCGCGGTGCCCAGGCTCGCGAGGACGGCCGCGATGACCGCCGCGCTGGCCACCGGGACCCAGACGGACCGCTCGCGCTTCGTGGCGGTCCCTCCCCCGGGCCCCTGCTGCGGGGACGTCTGGTTCAGGCCGTAGGGGTTGCCCGGGCCCTGGCCGTACGGCTGACCCTGCGGCTGCTGGTGCTGCTGGTGCTGCTGGTGCTGCTGGTACTGCTGCGGCGCACCCTGCTGGTGCTGCGACTGCTGCTGCGCGTAGTACGGCGACCCGGCCGCCATCTGCCCGTACCGCGGCTGCTGCGCGCCGTACTGCTGCTGCGACGCCTGCTGCGGAGCGGGCGGCTGCGGGGGCCCCTGCTGGGGCGTCCCCTGGGTGGGGAGCTGCTGGGTCGGCTGCACGGTGAGGTGCTGGGTGTCCTGCGTGGCCGGCTGCGACGCGGTGCGGTCCGCGGCGCCCGGCTGCTCGGCCGGCCGCTCGGTCGGCCGCTCGGTCGGCCGCTCAGCGGGGTTCTCGCTCCGGTTCGGCTCGTCGGCGCCCGACGGCTGCGGTGCGCCCGGGGTGTCGGTGCTCATGGTGCCCTCCTCGATGTGTGCCTCCAGGAGACCACCCCATCCTGGCGTGGCGCTTGGCTCAACCTGAGAACTTCCTGCGAATCGTGGCGCCGCAGGTCAGAGCGTCTCCCGCACGGCGGCGGCGACCCGTGCCGCGAGGTCCCGCGTCTCGGACAGCCGGTCGGCGCGCGGCACGTGCACCTCGATCACCTGCACGCCCCGCGTCGGCGCCTGCAGGGCGTGCCGCAGCGAGCCGACGTCGAGCACGAGCTGATGGTCCACGCCGTACCCGGCGCACAGCTGGGCCAGGTTCGCTCCGTGCGGGGTGCCGAAGACGCGCTCGAAGGTGGCGGCGCCCCGCGTGGACGACGTCGCGAGCTCGCCGTGCTCGAGGGTGGCGAAGATGGACCCGCCGTCGTCGTTCACGACGACGACCTCGAGGTCGACGGGCGGCTCGTGCGGCCCGCGCAGCAGGCCGCCGGCGTCGTGCAGGAAGGTGAGGTCGCCGACCAGCGCGCGGGTGCGGCGGCCCTGGCGGGCGGCGGCGTGCGCGACGCCCGTCGCGGTCGAGACGGTGCCGTCGATGCCGGCCAGCCCGCGGTTGGCGAGCACGTCGGGCAGGTCGCCGGCCTGGGGGTGGTCGAGCCCGAGCACGAGGTCGAGGTCCCGGACGGGGTTGGACGAGCCGACGACGAGCAGGTCGTCGGGTCCGAGCACGGACGCCACGGCGCGCGCGACGGCGAGCGCGGCGTGGGGGGCCGTCAGCAGCCCCTCGGCGACGGCGGCGTCCGCGGTCGCGGCGTCCACGACGGCGGCGGCCGCGCGCCCGGCGGCGCGCCACCGGTCGAGGAACCCGCCGTCGCCCTCGGAGCCGCCCCCGACGGGCGCCGTCGGCGACGACCAGCGGTCGGCGAGCGCAGGAACGACCAGCTCCGCGTTGCGGGCGGCGTCCGGCCACGGCCCGCCGTCGGGCGCGACGACCGTGACGACGACGTCCGGCCGCCCCAGCAGCCGCTGCACGGGGCGGGACAGCGTCGGGCGCCCGAAGACGACCACCTGCTCGACGTCGCGGGTCACCTCCTCGACGCCCAGCACCGAGCGGTACGCCGCCACCGCGTTCGGCCCGCCGCACGCGCCCGACGACGGCTCGGCGAGCAGCGGCCAGCCCTGGGCCTCGGCGACGGCGCGCGCGACCGGCCCCGCGC
>NZ_JBHXAW010000320.1:0-4636 GCF_042726645.1 Isoptericola sp. NPDC060257 | reverse complement strand
GTCCGGCGGGGCGTCTCCGCGGCCGGCTCGGGCCTGCGGCGCTCGGGGATCCGGCCGCGATCGCGACGACGTCCTTGGGCTCCTCGACCACGCAGATCACGTCGTCGGAGCGACGCGGGTCGGCGCAGATGCGGCACCGCTCCGACTCGGCGACGTTGCCGCACGTCTCGCAGAACTGCACGCGCGCCTTGACCTCGGTGAGCGCGTCGGCGAGCCGGCGCACGTCGGCCGCGTCCGCCGCGAGCAGGTGGAACGCGATCCGCTGCGCGCTCTTGGGCCCGACGCCGGGGAGGCGGCCGAGCTCGTCGATCAGGTCCTGGACTGCGCCCTCGTACACAAGGGTCCAGCCTACGGGCTGGCGGGGATGCTCCGGCCGCTCAGACCCAGCCCTGGGCGCGCGCCAGCCGCGCGGCCTCGTGCCGGTTCGCGACGCCGAGCTTCGCCACCGCCGACGACAGGTAGTTGCGCACCGTGCCGGGCGCCAGGGCGGCGCGCTCCGCGATCTCCTCGACGGGGGCGCCGTCCGCCGCGAGCTCGAGCACGTCCGCCTCGCGCGCGGTCAGGGGCGAGTCGCCGGCGGAGATGGCGTCCGCGGCCAGCTCCGGGTCCACGTACCGGCCGCCGCCGGCCACCTGCCGGACCGCCGCCGCCAGCACCGCCGCGGACGCGGTCTTCGGGAGGAACCCGCGCACCCCGGCCGCGAGCGCCTTCTTCAGGTGCCCCGGCCGCCCGTGGCTCGTCACGACGACGACGCCGCACCCCGGGACGACGGGCCGCACCCGCTGCGCGACCTCGATCCCGTCGGCGCCGGGCATCTGCAGGTCGAGCACCGCGACGTCGGGCCGGTGCCGCTCGATCACGGCGACCGCCTCGGGGCCGCTGCCGGCCACCGCCACGACCTCCAGGTCGGCCTCCAGGTCGAGGAGCTGGGCGACGGCGTCGCGGATCAGGGTCTCGTCGTCGGCGAGCACCACGCGGATCATGCGGCGGCCTCCCTGGTCGGGTCGGGGCCCTCGGGACCGGGGGCGGGCACGCGGGCGGTGAGCACGAACCGGTCGCCGCGGGCCGCGGCGTCGAGCGCCCCACCGACCGCCGCCAGCCGTTCGCGCAGCCCGACGAGGCCGGAGCCCATCCCGTCCGCGGCCGCGGCGGTGCCGCGGACGCCGTCGTTGGTGACGGTGAGCGCCAGCTCGCGCGCGCCGTCCGCGTCCGCGAGGAGGTCGGTGAGGTCGATGCGGGCCTCGCGCGCGTCGGAGTGCCGCACGATGTTGGTGACGCCCTCGCGCACGACCCACGCCAGCGCCTCGACCTGCGGGGCGGCGAGGTCGGGCACCTCGCCCACGACCCGCACCGTGACGCCGGCGGCCCGCAGCACCGACCGCGCGCCGTCGAGCTCCGTGGCCAGGTTCGCGCTGCGATAGCCCGCGACGACGCCGCGCACCTCGCGCAGCGACTCCTGCGCGAGGGTGCGCACCTCCTCCATCTGGTCCGCGCCGCGCGGGTCGCCGCGCCGGGCGAGGGCGGCGGCCAGCTCGGACTTCACGGCCACGGCGGACAGGGCCCGCCCGACGACGTCGTGCATGTCACGGGCGATGCGCAGCCGCTCCTCCGCGACGGCGAGGCGCGCCGCGACCCCGCGGGCGTCGTCGAGCCGGCGCACGACCTCGACCATCCACATCGACATCCGCACGGTGCCGCCCCAGAACATGGTGAAGACGAAGACCACCGCCCCGGCGAGGACCGACGCCGCGACGGGCTCGACGCCCGCGAGCACCCGGAGGACGGCGACCACCACCCCGACGACGACCCCGGCCAGCACCACCCGCCGGTACCGGCTCGCGACGGCGAGCGCACCGCAGGCCGCCGCGCCGCACACCCCGATCATCAGGCTGCGCGGATCGTCGCCCAGGCCGCCGCCGGCCAGGGCAGGGAGCACCGCCACCGTCGTCACGGCGACGGCGACGGTCGCGAGCAGGAGGGCGACGACGACGGGTCGCGGCCGCCGGCCGGACCACAACGCCCGGTCGAACCCGGTGTGCACGGCAGCCAGGCACAGGCCGGTGTGCGTGAGGACCAGGACCACGAGGACGGCGGCGCCACCGGCCGACGGTGTCACCCCGAGCCGGGACAGCGCCGCCACGGCGTAGAGGGAGAAGAACGGCTCGAGGAGCACGAACATGTACAGGCTGATGCGCGTGTACAGCTCGACCCCGCGAGCACCGCCGGTGCGCGGCACGGCGGTCGGCCGGTCGGTCGTCACGGGGCCAGCCTGCCATGGCGGGTCGGTCACCGACGCGGCTCCCACCGCATCCACCTCCGGGCGGCGAGCACGCCCACGACGGTCCACGCGGCGAGCACGGCGACGGGCAGCGCGGCGGCGCCGAACGTCTCGGCGAACGTCACCACCTGTCCGTCCCCGTCGATCCCGCCGGCGCCGAGCAGCATGAGGTCGGTGATCGGGCGCAGCGGGGTGAACGTGCCGATCGTGTCGAGCACGCCGCTCGACGCGCCGGGCGCGCCGAAGAGGCCCGCGAACGGGATCGCGACGATGAGCAGCGGCAGCGTGGTGAGCTGCGCGGACTCCACGGTGCGGGACAGGCCGGACGTCGCGGCGGCCAGCAGTGTGAGCATCGTGGCCCCGCCGAGCACGGCCACGACCATCAGCAGCGGGTTGACGAACGCGGGCGGCGTGAGGAACACCGACACCGCGACGATCCCCAGCAGCGTCTGCGCCAGCGCCACCACGACCGCGGGCACCGCGGTGCCGACCAGGATCTCCGCCCTGGAGCACTCTCCAACGAGGTAGCGCTTGAGCACGAGCTCCTCGCGCCGGGCCACGAACGCGACCGTGAGGTTGTAGTAGACGACGAACGCGAGCGCCATGAACGTCAGCAGGTTGAGCAGGACGGCGCCCGCCGCGGCGGGCGCCCCGTCCCCGATGACGCCGAGCGCGGCGAACAGCCCGACCGTCATCGGCGGGAGGGCGAGCGCGTTGAACAGCGCGGTGCGGTTGCGCACGAGCAGGCGCAGCTCCGCGCGGGCGAGCGCGGCGACGCGGCGGGCGCCGCCGCCCGTGCCCGGCGTGGCCCGTCGGCGGGCGGGGGTCGTGGTCGTGGTGGTCATGCCGCTGCCTCCGTGTCGGTCGTGCGCTGTGCATCGGGCGTGCCTTCGGTGTCGTCGAGGGCGAGGAACGCCTGCTCGAGCGACGCCGCCCGGGCGTCGAGGTCGTCGAGCCGCAGGCGCCGGGCGTCGGCCCACTGCAGCAGGGTGAGCAGGTCGTCCTGCAGGCGCGTGGTGCGCAGCCGCAGGCGGCCCGTGCGGTCGACGTCGGGGGCGCCGACGAGGCCGGCCAGCGCGGGCAGGTCCGCCACCGCGGGCGTGACGGCCCGGCCGCCGTCGTTGCGCACCACCGCCTCCACGCGGGCCGGCTCGGCGGCGACGACGTCGGCGACCGACCCCGTCCGCACCACGCGGCCGGCCTGCATGATCGCGATCCGGTCGGCGAGCTGCTCCGCCTCCTCCAGATAGTGCGTGGTGAGCAGCACCGTGGTGCCCGCGTCGAGCATGCCCTGCACCAGCGCCCAGGTGGCGCGACGGCTCTCCGGGTCGAGGCCGGTCGTGGGCTCGTCGAGGAAGAGGAGCTCGGGGTCGCCCAGGGTGGCGAGCGCCAGGTCCAGGCGGCGCTTCTCCCCGCCCGAGAGGCTGGCGACCCGCACGTCGGCGCGGTGCTCCAGCCCGACGGCGCCGAGGACGTCCGCCACCGGGCGGGGGCGCGACAGGGTGCCGGCCCAGGTGCGCGCCGTCTCCGCCACCGTGAGGTCGCCGGAGAACCCGGCGCTCTGCAGCATGATCCCGAGGGAGCCCACGACGCGCCGCCGCTCGCGGTACGGGTCGTGACCGAGCACGCGGACCGTGCCGCCGGAGGCGGGCGCGAGCCCCTCGACGAGCTCGACGAACGACGTCTTGCCCGCGCCGTTGGTGCCGAGCAGGGCGACGAGCTCCCCGCGGTGGACGTCGAGGTCGACCCCGCGGACGGCCTCGAAGGTGCCGTACCGGCGGCGTGCCCCGCGGACGTGGACGATGGGTTCCGAAGTCATGCCTCCACCCTCGCGGCGGGGCGTCGTCGCAGGTAGTGCCGCCCGTCACCGGGTGGCGTGAGCCGCGCACGGACGGGCCGTGACATCTGTCATGCCGGCCGGCGGGTGCGGCAGGATGCTCGTATGGGCGAGGTCGCGGGGGCCGAGGTCGTGGCGCTGTACGACGAGGCGGGGCGCGAGTGCGGGACGGCGCCGCGGGCGCGGGTGCGCGCGGAGAACCTGCGGCACGCGGCCACCGCCGTCGTGGTGCGCAACGGCGCCGGCGACGTCTACGTGCACCGCCGCACCGACACGAAGGACCTGTATCCCGGCCGGTACGACTTCTGCGCGGGCGGCGTGCTGCGCGCCGGCGAGGAGCCGCTCGACTCCGCGCGCCGCGAGCTGGCGGAGGAGCTCGGCGTGACCGGCGTGGAGCTGGCGCCGCTCGGCGTGGCCGACTACGCCGACGACCGCACCCGGATGCGCGAGTTCCTCTACGAGTGCACCTACGACGGACCCGTCACGTGGCAGCCCGAGGAGGTCGCGTGGGGCGCGTGGGT
>NZ_JBHXAW010000319.1:0-4677 GCF_042726645.1 Isoptericola sp. NPDC060257 | reverse complement strand
GACTTGATCCTCAAACCGCAGTCTTGAGGATCAAGTCAGCACGCTCGATGCGTAGGGGACGCGTCAGGCGGGCTGCCAGCGGCCGCCCCACCGCCGGGTGAGCGTGCCGCCGAAGGTGTCGGCCAGCGCGTCGACGCGGTCGTGGACGGCGTCCGCCACGCGGTGCGCGGCGGCGTCGTCGTCCGCGGTGAAGCGGACCGTGATGCGTGCCCGGCCCCGCACCACGCCGACGTCGTACGCCTCGACGGTGACGAGCTCGCGCGC
Organism: Isoptericola sp. NPDC060257; assembly: GCF_042726645.1. NCBI lineage: Bacteria > Bacillati > Actinomycetota > Actinomycetes > Micrococcales > Promicromonosporaceae > Isoptericola > Isoptericola sp. NPDC060257. The sequence goes on along the minus strand of NZ_JBHXAW010000319.1, from coordinate 4,413 downwards.
CGCGTCGGCCGCGGCGGGCAGCACGTCGGCGGGGTCCACCCCAGGCTGCAGCAGTCCGACGGCGAGGCTCACGCGGTAGGAGGGCACCCGGCGATCCTGTCATCCCCACGGGCACCGTCTCGTCACAGGTCGCACCGGTCCCGGACACCTGTGCCCCCGTAGACTCGCGGCCGTGACCGATCGCCCGCACGATGCAGCGCCCGTTCCGGCGCTCGTCGGCCCCTCGACCGCACCCGTACCCGTTCCTGCTCCCGTCACCGGCCGGGGCTCCCGCTCGGCGAGCGTCGCCCTGGAGATCGCCGTGCAGGACGTCGCGGGCGCGCGCGACGCCGTGGCGGGCGGCGCGGACCGCCTCGAGCTGTGCGCCGCCCTCGCCGGGACGGGCGGGCTCACCCCGTCGACCGGCATGGTCGCCGCCGTCGCCGACGCGCTGCGCGGCTCGGGCGTCGGCGTGCACGTGCTGGTGCGCCCGCGGGCCGGGGGCTTCGTCTTCGCGGCCGACGAGGTCGACGTGCAGGTGCGCGACGTGCGCGCGGTGCTCGACGCCGGGGCGGACGGCGTCGTCGTCGGCGCCACGACGGCGGACGGCGCGGTCGACGCCGCGGCGCTCGCGGCGTTCGTGGCCGCGGCCGGCGGCGCGGACGTCACGTTCCACCGCGCGATCGACCAGGTGCCCGACCCGGTCGCCGTCCTCGACGTCCTCGCGCGCGCGGGCGTGCGCCGCGTCCTCACCTCCGGCGGCGCCCCGCGGGCCGGCGAGGCCCTCGACGTCCTGGCGGCCCTCGCGACGCGCGGCCGCGAGCTCGGCGTCGAGGTCATGGCCGGCGGCGGCGTCCGCCTGGACGACGTCGCCGCCCTCGTCGGCGCGGGCGTGCACGCCGTCCACCTCTCCGCCAAGCGCACGGTGGTCGCCGACGGCGGGCCCGGGGGCGGCGGCAGCAGCGGTTACGACGTGACCGACCCCGAGGTCGTGGCCGCGACCCGTGCCGCCCTCGACGCCGCGCTCGCTGCGACGCCCGACGCCGGGGCGGGCGCATGACCGGCCTCGCGCAGGCCGCCGCGGTCGCCGCCTCCGCCACCGACCCGGCGGAGGGCTACGACGGCTTCATCGGCTGGGTGCTGGGCCTGATGACCACGCTCGGCGAGATCGGCGTCGGCGCCGCCGTCCTCATCGAGACGTTCGTGCCGCCCATCCCGTCCGAGGCCGTGCTGCCGGCGGCCGGCTTCCTCGCGTACGACGGGCAGATGAACGCCTGGCTGGCGATCCTCGCCGCCACCATTGGCGCCGTCGTCGGCGCCTGGGTCTGGTGGTACCTGGGGTGGCTGCTCGGGCGCGACCGCACCCGGGCGATCGTCGACGCCATCCCCCTCATGGACGGCTCCGACTTCGACAAGGCCGAGGCCTTCTTCGCGAGGTGGGGGCGCATCGCGGTCCTGGTGGGGCGCTGCGTGCCGCTCGTGCGCAGCTTCATCTCCATCCCCGCGGGCATCGAGCGCATGCCGTTCTGGTCGTTCACGCTGTACACCGCCATCGGCTCCGGCGTGTGGAACGGCATCTGGGTGGGGCTCGGCTACGGCTTCGGCCCCGCCATCGAGCCCGTGCTGGCGCGGTGGAGCGGCATCATCTCGAACGCCGTGCTCGTCGTCATCGGGCTGCTCGTGCTCTGGTTCGTGGTGGCGCGGCTGCGGCAGCGCCACCTCGCCCGCCGCGGTCCGCGCGAGCCCGAGCGCCGGCACGGGCGCGCCCGCTGACGGCCGAGGTAGTTCGTATCACCGCGAGGTAGTACGGGCTCCCGTACTACCTCGGCGGGGGCGCCGTGGAGGCGCGGACGACGAGCGACGTGGGCAGGCGGAGGTGCCGCTCGCGGGCGGTGCCCTCGAGGAGGTCGAGCACCATGCGGAGCGCCTCGGCGCCCATGCGGTGCAGGGGCTGCGCGACGGTGGTGAGCGGGGGAGCGCTGCCCCAGGACTCGGGGATGTTGTCGAAGCCGACGACGGACAAATCCTCGGGGACGCGCAGGCCGAGCTCGGCGGCGACGCCCAGCACGTGGATGGCGGACAGGTCGTTCGCGGCGAACACGGCGGTGGGCCGGTCCGGCCTGTCGAGCAGGGTGCGCACGGGCGCGTCGGCGAGGTCCGGCCGGTAGCCGCCGACCTTGATGAGCAGGGGGTCGACGGCGATGCCGGCGCCCTCGAGCGCCTGCCGGTAGCCCAGCTCGCGCAGGCGGGCCGACTCGAGGTCGGCGCGGCCGCCCAGGTGCGCGATCCGCCGGTGGCCGAGGTCGATGAGGTGCTCGACGGCCTCGCGCGCGCCCGTCGTGTTGTCGGAGTCGACGGTCGGGGTGCCCTCGGGCCCGGTGTGCGGGTCGACGGCGACCACGGGCACGGGGGAGTCCGCCGACATCACCATGGTGGGCGTCACGACGATCGCCGCGTCGACCAGGGTGCCGGCCAGCCGCGACAGCGACCGTCGCTCCCAGCCCGTGCGCGCGCCGCCGTCGGTGCGGCCGGCGTAGGCGAGGAGCTCGTAGCCGGTGCCGTCGACGGCGGCCGAGATGCCCTTGAGCAGCTCGGTGGAGTACGGCTCGAACTCGGCGACGAGCACGCCGATGACGTTGGTGCTGGTGCGGCGCAGGCTGCGGGCGACCAGGGAGGACTCGTAGCCGAGCTCCTCGACGACGGCGAGCACCCGCTCGGACGTCCCGGCGGCCACGCCGTACCGGTTGTTGACGACCTTCGACACGGTGGCGACCGAGACGCCGGCGACGCGCGCGACGTCGGAGATGGTGACGCGCCCGGCGACGGGCGCGGAGGGACCCCTGGACGGGTCGGCGGCGGTGCTCACGAGTCGACAGTATGCGCCATGCGGGCGGCGGTCACGCGGCGTTCTCGGCCTCGGAGGCGACGACGGGTGAGGTTTCGAAATCGTTATCGACAACGATTGACGGTGAGCCGGTCGGCCTGCCACTCTCATGCCAGGAACACTCCTACCTCGCGGCAGCGTCGCTGCCGTGCCCGTCGACGAGGACAAGGGATCGATGATGACGAGGACGAGGATCATGCGCGGCGCCACCGCGGTCGCGCTCGGGACCACCGTGGCGCTCCTGGGCGCCGCCTGCGCGGGCCAGGGCACCGGGTCGCAGGGTAGCGACGACGGCGGCAGCAGCGGCGACGCCAGCACGATCACGTGGTGGCACAACTCGAACACCGGCGACGGCAAGGAGTACTACGACAAGGTCGCCGCCGACTTCGAGAAGGACCACCCCGGCACGACCGTCGAGGTCAGCGCCATGGCCCACGAGGACATGCTCACCAAGCTCGATGCCGCCTTCCAGGCGGGCGACGCGCCCGACGTGTTCATGGAGCGCGGCGGCGGCGAGCTCGCCGACCACGTCGAGGCCGGGCTGCTCAAGGACCTGTCGAAGCCGGCCGCCGACACGATCAGCACCATCGAGCCGTACATGTCCGGCTTCCAGGTGGACGGCGCGTCGTACGCGCTGCCGTTCTCCATGGGCGTCGTCGGCTTCTGGTACAACAAGTCGCTGTTCGAGAAGGCGGGGATCACCGAGACCCCGACCACGATGGACGAGCTCTACGCCGCGTTCGACAAGCTGCAGGCCGCGGGCATCACGCCGGCCTCGGTCGGTGCGGGCGACAAGTGGCCCGCCGCGCACTACTGGTACTACAACGTGATCCGCCAGTGCTCGGCCGACGCCCTCGACACCGCGGTCACCTCGGTCGACTACTCCGACCCGTGCTTCGTCAAGGCGGGCGAGACGCTCGACGAGCTGCTCGCCACGGAGCCGTTCAACAAGGGCTTCCTCACCACCCCGGCCCAGACCGGCGCGACGTCGGCCTCCGGCCTGCTCGCCTCGGGCAAGGTCGCGATGGAGCTGGCCGGCCACTGGGAGCCCGGCGTCATGCAGGGGCTCACGGAGGACGGGTCGGGCCTCGGCGACGACACGGGCTGGTTCTCCTACCCCTCGATCGACGGCCAGCAGGGCACCGACGGCGCCCAGATGGGCGGCGGCGACGCCTGGGCCGTGTCGAAGGACGCGCCCGACGTCGCGGTCGACTTCGCCCAGTACCTCCTGAGCGACGAGGTCCAGCAGGGCTTCGCCGAGCTCGACATGGGCCTGCCGACCAACCCGACGGCCTCGGAGAAGGTCTCCGACCCCGCCCTGGCGGAGCTGCTGGAGGTGCGTGACAGCGCGCCGGAGATCCAGCTCTACCTCGACACGCTGCTCGGCGCGTCCGTGGGTGGCGCGATGAACGACGCGATCGCCCTGCAGTTCGCCGGCAAGGCGACCCCGCAGGACGTCGTCGACGCGGTGCAGTCCGCCGCGGAAGCGGACCAGTGACCGGACGATGACGGACACCGCAGTCCGGTCCGCCGACCGTGCCCCGGCACGG
>NZ_JBHXAW010000318.1:0-4681 GCF_042726645.1 Isoptericola sp. NPDC060257 | reverse complement strand
GGCTCGGCCCGCGCGACGTCGGCGACCTCCTCCTCCGGCCGCGGCGGGATCGTCTCATCGACCTCGAGCTCAGGGATGCTCGGCGGAGCCGCGCCTTGAGTCAGTAGAGAAAGTCCTCACGCCGGCGGTTCATGCAGCCCTGGGGCACGCGACCAGTTCGGTCGCCCCAGGCACGGCGCAGCAGGAGCGCAAGGGAGGGCCGCTCCCGCCACAGTGTGCGACCAAGATCCAGCGCAGGTCACACAGATCACCCGGCAAGGCGACCGACTTACCCCACCACCGGCTGCGCCCATCCGGTACTGTCACCGCATGGTCAACCCTCGCCTTGAATTTGCACTGGAGCAGATCAAGCCCGCTGATTGGCGACATTTCGAGAAATTCACGTCAGAGTTCCTCGCGTCCGACTTTCCAGCGCTCCGCACGACCGCTTCAAGTAGCGGTGATCGAGGACGCGACGCTGAAGTATTCCGGCTGGACGGGATGCCAAGGACGATGTTTCAGTACTCAGTCACCACGGACTGGCAAAGCAAGATCCAAGATACGATCAAGAAGATCACCGAGAACTTTTCCGGTGTGAATAGAATTATATATTGCACCAATCAAGAGATCGGCGCGAAGATTGATCAGGCGCGCGAAGACGCCTGGAACGACCATGGAATTCAGATCGATCTCCGAGACCGAAATTGGTTCATCGAGCGAGAGAGCGATTCGCCTGCACGTAGCACCGCCGCTGAAGAGCTCATCGAAGCTTTCGTCTTGCCACTTCTTCAAAAGCGCAAGATTGTCAAACAGATTACATCACCGCTCTCGCACGACGAGAGCAAGGTTGCCCTTCTACAACTGGCTCTCAACGAGCAGGATAGCCGATCAGATCAGTCGCTAACGAAGACAAGTTTCGACGCTCTAGTCCTCGCGGCGCTGGTCGGAACTACTGCCGAGGACCCAAGAACCAAAGAAGAAGTCGCTGCGACCACATCGAGCATGCTGCCGAATGCCGAGAGAAAGCAGGTTCACGCCCTAGCGTCGAGCGCCCTAGACAGGCTCTCCAAGAAACGCGGTCCTGTCAAGCACAACCGGATACAGCAGAACTATCACCTAAGCTTCGAGGCGTCCACGGAATGGCAGTCCGGCGCAGCCGAATTCCTCCTTGAGCAGGAATCGCTAGAACAGGACCTCGCTGCTGCACTTTTTGGAGTCAGCGAGGAGCTGGACGATGCCCCGGAGCTGCTAATGGCGGAGTCCAAATCCCTAAGAGTCGGGCTGGAGCGGCTTCTCCTGGAGCGCGGCGAAGCGTTTGCCCATTCCATCATTTACGAGAACGTCTCCGAGACCCCTGCCGTGGAGATCGCGGATGCGCTAAGCGGTTACGAACTTTCGCTGACTATTCGCACGGACCAAGCAGCGGCTGCCATCCTCACTGTACTCGCCACTCCGTCCGAACGCGGCCGTTCCCACCTAGAGCGAATCTTGAACGCCTACACGCTCTTGGCATTTCTCCAACAGACCCCTGACGTCCAGAAAACTCTTTCGAGAATATTCGAAGGAGCCGAGGTGTGGCTAGACACATCCGCAGTACTGCCCCTAATCGGTGAACTCGCACTCGACGTCGACGATCAGAAGCCGTTTACCAGACTATTCCGCGCGGCCCTCGATTCGGGACTATCGCTGTACGTCACCGGGGGCGTAATAAACGAAATTAGCCACCATCTCGACAACTGTATTCGATGCGTCCAGCTAGGATCCGGATGGCGAGGGCGAATTCCGTTCGTCCTCTCCGCATATATTTATTCTGGGCGATCCGCGCTCGAACTTCAAGAATGGATCCGCGACATCAAGGGGGATCTGCATCCAGAGCAAGACATCGAAGAGTCTATCGATGAGCTCTTCGGGATTCGCCGACAAGATCTGGCGCCCCTTTCGGATGCGGCACCCATCGAACTGCGTGGGGCAGTTCAAAATCTCTGGCTCGATTCACACTCGAAACGTCGACGCACGGATGCAATCGGTCACGGAACTGTCGACAAACTGGTCGAACACGACGTAGAAAACGTCGTTGGCGTGATCGAGCACCGTCGCCGGCAGAAGTCGTCGCCACTCGGGTATACAGCTTGGTGGCTGACCCTCGACCGGACAGCGACACGACTTCAGTCGTGGCTGCGCGACCAGCTCGGCGAAGATGCACCACATTCGCCAGCGGTGAATCCGGACTACTTCTCACAAATGCTTCGCTTGGGGCCGCTCCGTTGTGCAGGCGCGAGCGTCGACGCACCCAGGCTGCCGGTCTCCATCGAGATTCGACGTTTCGAGAATGTGCCTGCGAAGTTGCTGGAGATCGCTCGCACCACACGGCTTGAGTATGCCGACTATGGCGAGCGCCGAATCAGGCGGGAGGTCCGGGACGCGCTCGATCGAGCGAGGACTGCAACGGGAACCGCACCCCGAACGCTGGTAGCGGTGGATGACGAGCTGACAGAGGCCGATGCTACGGCCTGACCTTTTGCTGGCGCTGACGAGGGGCTAGTTTCTCGGGAGGCTGGACCGGCTCTTATATGAGCGCACGGATCGTGGTCGATAGCGCATCTGCGTCCGCCGCCGCCAATTCCTGCCCCCGACGAGGGTTTTTCGCGTACCCGATTACTCGGGTACCAGCTGCGCGTGAGGCCTTGACATCCGATACCGAGTCACCGATGAGTACAGTGGCCGCAGGTTCTTCGCGGGCTGCCTGAAGCGCCTTCCGAACCATATGGACGTCGGGCTTCATCAGTTCTGGCCTAAGTTCTGGACGTCCGATAATATCGCGCACCTGGCCGGTGAGCCCGAATCTGTCCAGGTACGTGCGCGCAGCGCTGGCAGCGTTGTTCGTAATTATGACGACCGGGACTCCAGCCTGTCCGAGCGCGGCGATCAGTTTGTGCGCGCCCTCGGTAGGTCGCGATGTGCGGGCAGCTTCGACCTCGGCTTCGATGCAAACCGCCTCGACGTCCGGCAGCGCGTCCGGCGCGTGGATTCCGGCCCATCGGATGATCGCGAGATGGTCGGAGGTCTCACGTAGCTCGGCGGGTTCGATGCCGTGTCGGGCAAGTGCTGCTCGCGCTGCGTTCGCAGCTTGCATGTTGAGCGGGGCAGGCATGAGTGGCGTGACGGGGCCGTCGAAGTCGAGTAGGACGGCGCGTGCGGACCAGAGCAGGGTTCGGGCGTCGGTCACTTGGGATCCTCGACGGCGATGGTGTTCCAGACGCTGTCGAACCAGTTGCGTCTGGCGGGCGCAGGCGCTGTACCGCGACTTTGCGGGCGTACTCCACAAGTACGAGGCCCGCGGGCCGTCCGGTGCTGCTGCGCAGCGTCGCTTGGAAGACAAGCTGCACCGTGCGAGCACGGACGGAACGGCCAGCGGTGGCGCCGCGATCACGCCGGAGTCCCGGATGACGGTCGTCTTCGACCAGTGGGTCTCGGAGAAGCGGGTCGAGGGGCAGATCACGCCGCAGTCGCTCGCGACGTATCTCGGCGTGCTGGAGCGGGACCTGCGCCCGGCGTTCGGCGCGCTGCGGGTGCGGGAGGTGACTCCGGTCGCGGTGAACCGGGTGCTCATGGCGCTGAGCGCGGCGCGGAAGTTCGACACCGCCCGGCAGGCTCGCAACGTGCTGTCGCAGGTCATGATGATGTGCGTCCGGTACGGGGCGGCGCCGTTCAACCCGGTGCGGGACGCCGTGACGGTGCGCAAGCCGCGTCGTGACGAGGTCCGTGCGCTCGGGCTGGAGGACATCGCCCTGCTGCGGAAAGCCGTGCGCGAGTGGGAGGACCGACCCGCGCTCCCCCGAGGTCGCCGGAACATCACACTGCTGCCGCAGATCGTGGACACGATGCTCGGCACCGGCCTGCGGATCGGTGAGTGTTTGGCACTGCGGGAGGCGGACCTCGACCTCGAGGCTCTGATCCCGACGCTCACCGTGACGGGCACCGTCGTCCGCGTCGAGGGCGGTTGCTGCGGCAGTCCAAGCCCAAGTCGGACACGTCGCGCCGCACGATCACGCTGCCGGCTTTCGTCGTCGCGGCGATCACCGAGGCGCTGGACCTCGGGCTCGACGGCGGGCCGGACGACCTCGTGTTCCCGTCGACCAACGCCACGCCGCGCGCGCCGAGCAGGATCCGCGACCAGCTCCGCGACGCCCAGGCCGCCATCGGCACCAAGGTCACGCCGCACGACTTCCGCCGCACCGTCGCCACCCAGGTCGCGAACTCGACCACCATCGCCAACGCGACCGCGCTGCTCGGTCACGCGGACGAGGGCACCACGGTGCGGCACTACGTGAAGCGGACCCACGTCGCCCCGGACCTGCGGACGGTGATCGACCAGCTCGTCACCCAGGCGTCGACGCCGGGCGTCCCGGAAGGGAAAACGGAGTGAAAAAGGAGTGCGGGAAACGACGAAGGACCCCACAGCCGCAGAATCTCGCGGGTGGGGCCCTTCGGGTGGCGGTAGCGGTGGGATTTGAACCCACGGTGGACTTTCACCCACACACGCTTTCGAGGCGTGCTCCTTAGGCCGCTCGGACACGCTACCTCGCCGGACGAACCGGCCCACCGAGGATACCCAATGGATCGGCAGACCCGAAATCCGGTGTCCGGGGCCGCCCGGTAGTGCCTCCCGTCCTCCGGTCGTGCGCGGCGCGCACTACCTGGC
>NZ_JBHXAW010000317.1:0-4697 GCF_042726645.1 Isoptericola sp. NPDC060257 | reverse complement strand
GTCCCGGCGGGCTCCTTCGTGCGTGTCGACGTCAGCCCTGGTGCACCAGCGGCGCCATGCCGGCGGACCGCTCCACCGCGCCGTCGTCGCCGCACACGGCGAGCCAGTTGGCGAGCAGCCGGTGCCCGCCCTCGGTGAGCACCGACTCGGGGTGGAACTGCACGCCGTGCAGCGGCAGGTCGCGGTGCTGCAGTCCCATGACGACGCCGCTCGCCGTCGCGCCCGTCACCTCGAGCTCGGCGGGGACGGTCTCCGGGAGCACCGCGAGCGAGTGGTAGCGCGTCGCCGTGAACGGCGACGCCAGACCGTCGAGCACGCCTTCGCCGTCGTGCTCCACCAGGCTGGTCTTGCCGTGCATGAGCTCCGGCGCGTGCGCCACCGTGGCGCCGTACACCTCCGCGAGGGCCTGGTGGCCCAGGCAGACGCCGAGCATCGGCGTGCGAGAGCGCGCGCACGCGCGGATGACGTCCTCCGACGAGCCGGCCTCCTTCGGGGTGCCCGGGCCGGGGGAGACGAGGACGCCGTCGAAGGGCGCTCCGTCCCCGTCGTGGAAGACGCCGTCCGCGTCGGGCTCGGGCACGGCGTCGTTGCGCACGACGACGGTGCGCGCCCCGAGCTGGTCCAGGTAGCCGACGATCGTGTAGACGAACGAGTCGTAGTTGTCGACCACGAGGATGCGCGGGCCGGCGGTCGTGGGGGTGGGGCTGGTCATGGCTGTCTCGCTTCGGGGAGATGGTCAGGCGGGCTGCGGGGCGGGACGGCGGCCACGCCATCGCCGGCCTGGCATCGAGGTGCTCACGAGAACACGTCCGTGCCGGCGGGGACGGTCGCGTACTTCATCTCGGAGCTGCCGGTGTACGCGGGGAGCTCGAGGGTGCCCGCGTCCTTGACCGACCACCCGAGGGCGACCCAGTCGACGTACTGCTGGTAGATCGCGACGCCCGGGTCGGCGTCCAGCGACGCCCGGAGCTGCTGGGGGTCGCCCACGGCCTCGATCACGTACGGCGGGGAGAAGACCTTGCCGTGCAGCAGCAGGATGTTGCCGGAGCAGCGGAACGCCGACGTCGCGGTGACGCGCTCGCCCTGCAGCGTCATCGCCTCGGCCCCGCCCGCCCACAGCGCGTTGATCACGTGCTGCACGTCCTGCTGGTGCACGACCAGGTCGTCCGGCCGCGCCCCGCTGATCGACTGGCTGGACGCGGGCGCGTCGTCGAGCGCCACCCGCAGCCCGGGCCCCGAGACGGGCGCGGCACCGGTGACGACCGACTCGTCGGCCACGAGGTCGGCGCTCCGCGTGGGCAGGTCGGTCCCCGCCTGCCTGCCGAGGTCGTCGATCTCGGCCTCGAGCTCGTTCATCCGGTCGGTGAGCCCCGCGACGCGGTCGGACTCCGTGGTGACGAGCTCGGCGAGGTCCTGCGGGTCGCGACCGTCCTTGGTGTCCGCGAGCTGCGCGCTGGCGGTGAAGAGGAGCCCGGACGCGGCGAGGACGCACGCGACGGTCGCGCTCTGGCGCACTCGGCGGTTCATCGGCCCTCCGGTCGGTCGCGGCTGTCCTTCTCGAGCCTGCTGACGACTACGCTAGTCGACAGAATCGCCGACGGTGGCGGGCATCCGGCCCGCGGCCGCGCCCACCCGTCCGGACAGGAGACCTCCCCGTGCCCGAGTCGAAGTCCCGCAAGAAGAAGAGCACGCCCGCCGAGCAGCCGGCGACGCCGAAGGCGAAGCCGCAGGGCAACCCGCGCTGGCTGGTGCCGACGATGCTCACTCTCATGCTGCTGGGCCTCGCGTGGATCGTCCTGTACTACCTCACGGCGCAGGGGCTGGGCCTGCCGATCCCGGCGCTCGGCGCCTGGAACCTCGCCGTCGGGTTCGTGCTGATCATCGCGGGCTTCGGGCTCACCACCCGCTGGCGCTGACGCCGGGTCTTCCACCCGTGTAGTTCGTTCCACACCTGTGGACAACCCTGTGGGCGGCGCTCAGAGCATCCCCACCGAGGCGTACTTCCACAGGGTCGCGGCGACGAGGACGACGGCCACGCCCGCCGGGAGCAGCCACCCCACGAGCGCCTGCCGCTCGCGGGGGGCGAAGGCGAACCCGGCACCCATCGCCAGACCGACCGCCAGGCCGCCGAGGTGCGCCTGCCACGCGATCCCGCCGACGAAGAACGGGATCGCCATGTTGATGGCGATGAGCACGACGATCTGCGCGGCGCTGCGCCCGGTGCGGCGCAGGACCGGGATGATCGCGCCGAACAGCCCGAAGACGGCCCCGGAGGCACCCACGACGGCGGTGATCCACGAGTAGCTCGTCGGGTCGGCGAGCAGCAGGTAGCCCACGGACCCCGCGATCGCGGACAGCACGTAGAGCGCGATGAAGCGACCGCGCCCGAACGCCTGCTCGAGGAACGGGCCGGTGAGCCACAGCGCGTACATGTTGAACAGGATGTGGAGCGGGCTGGTGGAGTGCAGGAACGCGGCGGTGAGGAACCGCCACGGCTCGTCGAGCCCCACCGAGGGGGCGAAGGCCCACCGCTGCGTCCACTCGCCGCCCGTGACGAGCTGCAGCACCCAGCTCACCACGCACAGACCGACGATCGTCAGCGTGACGACCGGCCGCCCGCCGCGGACCGTGCCGCCGAACATCGTCCGGGCGCTCGGCACCGCACGCGACGCCTCCTTGACGCAGTCGACGCACTGGATCCCGACGGCAGCGGGTCGCTGGCACTCGGGGCAGGTCGGCCGCCCGCAGCGCTGGCAGCGCACGTAGGACACGCGGTCCGGGTGCCGCGGGCACACCGGCGGAGACGTCGGCTGCGGACCGGGAGTTGGGGTCGAGATGGGTCAGCCCTCCGAAAGGCGAGAGAGGTCGGGGTCGAGAATCTCGTCGCAGTCCGATCCTTCCCGAAGTGGAGCGCCCCTGGGGCGCGTGAACGGGACTGCGGCGAGATTCTCGACCCCGACCGTGACCTGGACCGAAACTCAGTCCTCGATGGTCACGCTGTTGATGACGATGTCCTGGACGGGACGGTCGCCGGGGCGGGTCGGCGTGGTGCCGATCGCGTCGACGACGGCGCGCGACTCGTCGTCGGCCACCTTCCCGAAGATGCTGTGCTTGCCGTTCAGCCACGGCGTGGCGCCGGTGGTGATGAAGAACTGCGAGCCGTTGGTGCCCTCGACGGCGCCCGTGACGGGGTTGCGGCGCTTGCCGGCGTTCGCCATCGCGAGGATGTACTTGTCGTCGAACTGGAGCTCGGGGTGGATCTCGTCGTCGAAGGTGTAGCCGGGGCCACCGGTGCCGGTGCCCAGCGGATCCCCGCCCTGGATCATGAAGTTGTCGATGACGCGGTGGAAGATCACGCCGTCGTACAGGGGGTCGTTGCGCTCGGCGCCCGTGGCCGGGTCCGTCCACGTCGTGGTGCCCTTGGCCAGCCCGACGAAGTTCGCGACGGTCTTGGGCGCGTGGTTCGGCAGCAGCTCGATGCGGATGTCACCGGCGGTGGTGTGGAGGGTTGCGAACATGCCCTCATCCTCTCACCCTCGCTCTCACCATCCGTCTCCACGACCCGCACGGCGCGGCCCGCGCGTGCCGCTGCAGGCCAAGGCACCAGGTGGCACAGTGGGTCCATGGTGCGAAAGAACGTGGGCGACGGCGTCAAGGACGCTGCCAAGGACAAGGCCGAGAAGCTCTCCTCGAAGGTCTCCGACAAGGTGAGCTCGACGATCAACGACATCGACACCGAGAAGCTCAAGGGCTCCGCGACCGAGGCGGCCGCCGTCCTGGTCGACGTCGGCGCCCGGGCCGCCGGTGGGGCGAAGGACGCCGCGAACCAGGCCAAGGACTGGGCCGAGCCGCGGGTCGACTCCTTCCTCGAGTGGCTCGTGCCACGTGCCGAGAAGGCGTGGCGCGAGAGCGTGCTCGCGGCGGCGCCGCGGGTCGAGAAGGCCGCCGACAAGGCGGGCCCGCTCGTGGACACCGCGCACGACAAGATCGTGGACGACTACCTGCCGCGGGTCGTCTCCGCGTTCAACGAGGCCGCGACGCGCGCCGGGGCGGCCGCGGGCGCGGCCGGCGTCCTGGCGGCGGACGCCGCGCGCGACGCCGCGGAGAAGGCCGGTCGTGCGGGCAAGAAGGCCGCGAAGAAGGCGGCCAAGGAGGCCGCCAATGCCCAGGCAGCCGCCGAGAAGGCGGCGAAGAAGGCCGCCAAGGAGGCCGAGAAGTCCGGGAAGGGCAAGGGGCTGTTCTGGCTCCTCGCGCTCGCCGGGGCGGCCGTGGCCGGATACGCCTTCTGGCGCCGCGCCCAGCCGCAGAACGACCCGTGGGCCGAGCCGTGGGAGCAGCAGTCCGGACCCGACTTCGACGGCGCGGCCCGCGACGCGCGGCACGCCGTCGGCGACGCGGCGGAGGCCGTCGGCGAGGCCGCGGGGCACGCCGTCGCGAAGGGTCGCGAGGCCGCGGAGCGCGCCTCCGAGAAGGCCGCCGAGCTCGGCGAGGAGGTCACCGAGGCCGTGGACAAGGCCAAGGACAAGGCCACCGACGCCGCCAAGAAGGCCACGAACCGTACGCGCTCCGCCGCCCGCAAGACGGAGGACGCCGCCGGGGAAGCGAAGGATGCGGGGGAGGGCGACAAGGCCTGACCAGCTCGCCGTCCCGGGACGGCACCGCACCGATCGCCGCAGGGCCTCGTCCACAGGGCAGTG
>NZ_JBHXAW010000316.1:0-4773 GCF_042726645.1 Isoptericola sp. NPDC060257 | reverse complement strand
ACCCTGCACTGGTCATCAAGGGCGGTGTCCTTGACGGGAAGCCGCTGACCGCTGCAGAGGTCACCAAGCTCGCGGACCTCGAGTCCCGCGAGGTCCTGCTGGCCAAGACGGCCGGCGCGATGAAGGCCAAGCTCTTCCAGGCTGCCTACGCCTTCAGCGCGAAGCCGGCCCAGGCCGCTCGCGTCATCGATGCCCTGCGTCAGAAGCAGGAATCGGAGGCCGCTGCCGCCTGACGGCGGTGCGGCAAGCACAACCCCCTCCCTTGCTTCTGCGGGGCCCCCGGCCCCAGGACGCACCAACCGAAAGGAACGCCATCATGGCGAAGCTCAGCACCGACGAGCTCCTGGCCGCCTTCGAGGAGCTCACGCTCATCGAGCTCAACGAGTTCGTGAAGGCCTTCGAGGACAAGTTCGAGGTCACCGCCGCCGCTCCCGCCGCCGTCGCGGTCGCCGCCCCCGCCGCCGGCGGTGCCGGTGGCGCCGAGGCCGCCGAGGAGAAGGACGAGTTCGACGTCATCCTCGAGGCCGCCGGCGACAAGAAGATCCAGGTCATCAAGGAGGTGCGCGCGCTCACGTCCCTCGGCCTGAAGGAGGCCAAGGACCTCGTGGACGGCGCCCCGAAGCCGGTCCTGGAGGCCGCGAACAAGGAGACGGCCGAGAAGGCCAAGGCTGCCCTCGAGGGCGCCGGCGCCACCGTCACCCTCAAGTGATCGCCGCGGCCTAGCCGCGCATCGCTTCCGCGAGGCCCGCATCCCCTTCGGGGGGTGCGGGCCTCGCTGCGTCCGACGCCGATGTCCGACGTCGTCGCCGCGGCACTTCCGGCTCGGCGCGGCAGTTCGAGCTGCCGCCGTGAGCCCAGACTGCCGCGGCGAGCGAGCAACGCGGTCCGGCGCGCGGGGGAGCGGGCCGGTTGTGGAGGTGTCGTGTCGTGACCGACGTCGCGCGCGGGTGCCTGGCCGCGGCCGCCTACCACGGGTTAGGCTGGTCCGACAACCGTTTCTTGGGCGGCATATGGCGGCCACCGAGACAACGTCCTCAAGACCCAGAACCGAGGGCGTCCGCTCGTGTGCCCGCGCGAGTTGGACAAACGATGAAGTTCTGGCTACGCTAGCGCTTTGCGCTCGCTTGTGCCCCGACGCCTCCCCGCCGACGATGCCCCGCCCTCCGTGATCACGTCTTCGTGACCCCTGAGGCGGTCCACTCCCGCGGTCCGGCGCCTCCAGCCCTCGCAGAGCGTACAGCGTGCCATCGAACTGCAGGGAAGGACCCCTCTTGGCTGCCTCGCGCACCCCTTCTGTTCCGTCCGCCGACGCCATCGCGAACCGCACCGCTTCCCGCCGCGTCTCCTTCGCCAAGATCTACGAGCCGCTCGAGGTCCCCGACCTCCTCGGGCTGCAGACCGAGAGCTTCGACTGGCTCCTCGGCAGCCCCGCCTGGCAGGCCCGGGTCGAGGCGGCCACCGCCGCCGGCCGCTCCGACGTCCCCGCGACGTCCGGCCTCGAGGAGATCTTCGAGGAGATCTCGCCGATCGAGGACTTCGGCCAGTCGATGTCCCTCTCCTTCTCGAACCACCGCTTCGAGCCGCCGAAGTACACCGCGGACGAGTGCAAGGAGAAGGACTTCACCTTCGCCGCCCCGCTGTTCGTGACGGCCGAGTTCGTGAACTACACGACCGGTGAGATCAAGAGCCAGACGGTGTTCATGGGCGACTTCCCGCTCATGACCGCGCGTGGCACGTTCATCATCAACGGCACCGAGCGCGTCGTCGTCTCGCAGCTGGTCCGTTCCCCGGGCGTCTACTTCGAGCGCACCCCCGACAAGACGAGCGACAAGGACGTCTTCTCGGCGAAGGTCATCCCGTCGCGCGGCGCCTGGCTCGAGTTCGAGATCGACAAGCGCGACGCCGTCGGCGTGCGCGTCGACCGCAAGCGCAAGCAGCCCGTCACCGTCCTGCTGAAGGCCCTCGGCCTCACGGAGGCGGAGATCCGCGAGGAGTTCGCGGACTTCCCGTCCGTGCTCGACACCCTCGAGAAGGACCACGTCCACACCCAGGACGAGGCCCTCGTCGACCTGTACCGCAAGATCCGTCCGGGCGAGCCGCCCACGGTCGAGGCCGGTCGCGCGCTGCTCGAGAACTTCTACTTCAACCCGAAGCGCTACGACCTCGCGAAGGTCGGTCGCTACAAGATCAGCAAGAAGCTGGGCGTCGACGCGCCGCTGGCGGACTCGACGCTGTCCGTGACCGACGTCGTCGCGACGATCAAGTACCTTGCCGCGCTGCACGCCGACCTGGAGACCATCCCCGGCACCCGCGACGGCCAGCCGACCGAGGTCCGCGTCGAGACCGACGACATCGACCACTTCGGCAACCGTCGCATCCGCGCCGTCGGCGAACTCATCCAGAACCAGGTGCGCACGGGCCTGTCCCGCATGGAGCGCGTGGTCCGTGAGCGCATGACGACGCAGGACGTCGAGGCGATCACGCCGCAGACGCTGATCAACATCCGCCCCGTGGTGGCGTCGATCCGCGAGTTCTTCGGCACCTCGCAGCTGTCGCAGTTCATGGACCAGAACAACCCGCTCGCGGGCCTGACGCACAAGCGTCGTCTGAACGCCCTCGGCCCGGGTGGTCTGTCCCGCGACCGTGCCGGCATGGAGGTCCGTGACGTCCACCCGTCGCACTACGGCCGCATGTGCCCGATCGAGACCCCTGAGGGCCCGAACATCGGCCTCATCGGCTCGCTCGCGTCGTTCGGTCGCATCAACCCGTTCGGCTTCATCGAGACGCCGTACCGCAAGGTCACCGACGGCAAGGTCACGGACGAGATCGTCTACCTGACCGCCGACGACGAGGACCGGCACATCATCGCCCAGGCGAACACCGAGCTCGCCGTGGACGGCACGTTCCTCAACGACCGCGTCCTGGTGCGCACCAAGGGCGGCGAGACCGACGACCTGCCGCCGGCCGAGGTCGACTACATGGACGTCTCGCCGCGCCAGATGGTGTCCGTCGCGACGGCGCTCATCCCGTTCCTCGAGCACGACGACGCGAACCGCGCGCTCATGGGCGCCAACATGCAGCGCCAGGCCGTGCCGCTGGTGCGCTCCGAGGCGCCGCTGGTCGGCACCGGCATGGAGCGTCGTGCGGCGGTCGACGCCGGCGACGTCATCGTCGCGACCAAGCCCGGTGTGGTCACCGAGGTGTCCGCCGACCTGGTCCTCGTCGCGAACGACGACGGCACCACGGGCTCGTACCGCGCGGCGAAGTTCCGCCGGTCGAACCAGGGCACCAGCTACAACCAGCGCGTGCTCGTGGACGAGGGCCAGCGGGTCGAGGTCGGCTCCGTGCTGGCCGACGGCCCGGCGACCGACGAGGGCGACCTCGCGCTCGGCCGCAACCTGCTCGTCGCGTTCATGTCGTGGGAGGGCCACAACTACGAGGACGCGATCATCCTGTCGCAGCGCCTCGTGGAGGACGACGTCCTGTCCTCGATCCACATCGAGGAGCACGAGGTCGACGCCCGCGACACCAAGCTCGGGCCCGAGGAGATCACGCGGGACATCCCGAACGTCTCCGAGGACGTCCTGGCGGACCTCGACGAGCGCGGTGTCATCCGCATCGGTGCCGAGGTCGGCGCGGGCGACGTGCTGGTCGGCAAGGTCACGCCGAAGGGCGAGACCGAGCTCACCCCGGAGGAGCGCCTGCTGCGCGCCATCTTCGGCGAGAAGGCCCGCGAGGTGCGCGACACGTCCCTCAAGGTGCCCCACGGCGAGCAGGGCACGGTCATCGGCGTCCGCGAGTTCAACCGCGAGGACGGCGACGAGCTGCCCGCCGGCGTGAACCAGCTGGTCCGCGTCTACATCGCCCAGCGCCGCAAGATCACCGTCGGCGACAAGCTCGCCGGCCGCCACGGCAACAAGGGCGTCATCTCGAAGATCCTGCCGCAGGAGGACATGCCGTTCCTCCCCGACGGGACGCCGGTCGACGTCATCCTCAACCCGCTGGGCGTGCCCGGCCGCATGAACGTCGGCCAGGTCCTCGAGACGCACCTCGGGTGGGTCGCGAGCCGCGGCTGGGACATCGAGCTGGCCGAGGGCGAGGACCTCTCCTGGAAGGAGACCCTGCCCGAGGTCGCGTCGAAGTCGGAGCCGGGGACGCCGGTGGCGACGCCGGTGTTCGACGGCCTCGAGGAGTCCGGCCTGCGCGGCCTGCTCTCCACGACCCTGCCGAACCGCGACGGCGACCGCATGGTCGCGACCGACGGCAAGGCCCGGCTCTTCGACGGCCGCTCCGGCGAGCCGTTCCCGGACCCGGTGTCGGTGGGCTACATGTACATCCTCAAGCTCCACCACCTGGTCGACGACAAGATCCACGCGCGCTCGACCGGCCCGTACTCGATGATCACGCAGCAGCCGCTGGGTGGTAAGGCGCAGTTCGGCGGCCAGCGCTTCGGCGAGATGGAGGTGTGGGCCCTCGAGGCGTACGGCGCGGCCTACACGCTGCAGGAGCTGCTCACCATCAAGTCCGACGACGTCCCGGGCCGCGTGAAGGTCTACGAGGCGATCGTCAAGGGCGAGAACATCCCCGACTCGGGCATCCCGGAGTCCTTCAAGGTGCTCCTCAAGGAGATGCAGTCGCTGTGCCTGAACGTCGAGGTGCTCTCGAGCGACGGCATGTCCATCGAAATGCGTGACACCGACGAGGACGTCTTCCGCGCGGCGGAGGAGCTCGGAATCGACCTGTCCCGGCGCGAGCCGAGCAGCGTCGAAGAGG
>NZ_JBHXAW010000315.1:0-4791 GCF_042726645.1 Isoptericola sp. NPDC060257 | reverse complement strand
TGGCAGTTCGACGACCTGCTGGCGCTGGCGCGGCGGGCGGCCCCGTTCTCCTCGCTGCCGGAGTCGGCGTTCACCGCGGTGCTGGACATGCTGGCGGGCCGCTATCCCTCGGACGCCTTCGCCGAGCTGCGCCCGCGCGTGGTCTGGGACCGCGTCGCGGGTCGGCGTCCTGGGCTGCCGCGTCCTGCGTGCCCGCGTCCTGCGCCACGACGGCGGGAGCCTCCGGCGCGGCGGCGTCCGAGGCCGCGTCGACGACGGCCTCGGCGGCGGGAGCGCCCGCTCGCCCGGCGGGCTGCTGCTCGGCCGGCTCCGCGGCGGGCCGCGCGCCCTCCGCCTCGGCCGCGCCGGGCACCTGGAGCGTCCAGCCCGGCAGGATCAGGTCGGGATCGGTGAGGTGCGCGCCGCCCGGCTGCGCGACGTCGCGCGACGCCTCGAAGATCTCCGGGTACCGGTCCGCGTCGCCCAGCTCCTGCTCCGCGATCTGCGAGAGGTTGTCGCCGGCCTCGACGACCACGGTGCCGGCCTTCGCGTCCGGCGCCGCAGCCTTCGCGCCGCCCTGCGCGGGCGTCTCGGGCGCAGGCACCGTCAGCACCCAGCCGGGGGTGAGGAAGTCGGGACGGTCGGCGAGCGTGTCGGCGTTGAGGGCGACGATCTCGCGGAACCGATGGCCGTCCCCCAGGTAGTGCTCGGCCAAGGACCACAGCGAGTCGCCGTGCTCGACGGTGTGCTCGACGGTCCGCGCGGACGGCTCGTGGTGCGCGGCCTGCTCGACCGGCGCCGCCTGCTCGGCGGCGACCTGGGCCCGGGCCTCGCGGAGGAGGTCGGACGAGATCGGGGCCGCGCCGGACCCCTGCCCGGCGGACTGCGACGCCAGCGCGGCGTCGAGGGCCAGCTCCCCCACCCCGGCGCTCTGGCCCGGGACGGCCTGCTGCACGGAGACGGCGGCGACGACGCCCTGCGGCGCCCCGGCCGAGCCGCCCTCCAGGGCCGTCGCCGTGGTCGCCACGGGCACCGTGGTGAAGAGCAGCAGCGCCGCGGCCACGAGCCCGCGTGCCGCGTTCTGCGGCAGCCGCAGGCCCACGAGCCGCGGGGCGCGCACCCCGCGCAGCTGCGCCACGAGCTCGACCAGGATGCTCAGCGCGAGGAACGCCCACGCCACCCAGGCCGCCGCCTGCAGCAGCAGCATGAGCAGCGACCCGTCGTCCGGCGACGTGAGCATCGACAGGAGGGTGTCGGGCGAGAGCAGCCCGTCCTCGAGGGGGTTCGCCCCGACCGCCAGGAGCAGGTACGGCACCCCCACGGTGACGGCGATCAGGAGCAGCAGGGCCAGGAGCCCCTTGAGCCGGCGCATCATCGCTCCGCCCCCTCGAAGGCCCGGACCACCCGCGCCTCGCCCTCCCCGGACACCGGCATCGCGCGGATCCCGATGATCCCCAGGAACTTGGGCTTGTAGGAGTCCGTGGTGCTCACGACCACCAGGTCGCCGGCCACGGCGACGTCGGTGACGACGACCCCGGTGGTGCTGGCGTACGAGCGGGCGGCCGCCCCCGCCGCGGCAGGGTCGATCGCGACCCCCGTGCCGCGCAGCGCGTCCGACGCCACGACCGCCTGCCCGCCGGCCCGCGCCGCCTGCTGCGCGACGTCGCGCGCGTGCTGCTGGGCGAGCACCTGGCCCGAGAGGTCGACGGCTATCCCGACGACGACGATCATGACGAACGCGCCGAGCGCGAGCCAGATGGAGACCGAGCCGCGCTCGGCGGCGCGGCCCGTGCGTCGCGCGCGGAGGCGCCGGGGGACGGTCCTGGCGGGCATGCTTCAGCGCTCCCGGTAGGTGTCGATCGGGCTTTCCATTGTCTTGGTGATCCGGATCGTCCCCGGAAGACCGGGGACGGCGAGGTCGCCGACGCCGACGTCGCAGGTCACCGTCGCGGAGACGCTCGAGGCGACGCCGACGGCGTTCCCGAACCCGCCCGTGTTCACCGCGACCCGCGGGGCGCAGTTCAGCCCCTTCTCGTCGAGGCTGCGCCGCGCGGCCGCGACGGCACCGGCCTCCGCCTCCGCCTGGGTCCGGGCGATCGACGCGGACCGGGCCGCCTCGGTGGCGGCCGCCTCGACGGACTGCCCGGCGATCGCCACGCGGCCGCCGGCGAACACCAGGCCCATGATCAGCAGGAAGGCGGGCACGCCCACCGCGGCCTCGATGGCCGCGGACCCGCGCTCGCCGTCCCGCAGCCGACGTCGCAGGGCGCGCGCCAGGCGGCTCATCCGGTGAGCCTCTCGACGGGCAGGCTCGCGGTCTGCGAGATCTCCGGGTTCCACAGCGGCACGATCGACTGGGCCTGCACCGTCACGGTGACCCGGGCCTCCGTGAGCGTCCGCTGCGGGACGACGTTCCTGACGCTGAGCTCCGCGCCGACGTCCGCGAGGTAGTCGCTCGCCGCCGCGCTGCCCGCGTACGCCGAGCCGTTCTCCGCGGCCGCGGCACGCACGCCCTCCTGCGCGGCCGCGTAGGCGACGGCGCGGGCCTGATACCACAACCCCGCCTGGACCCCCGCGAACATCAGGGTGAACAGGGCGGGCAGGAGGAAGACCATCTCGATGGTCGAGGACCCACGCTCGCGCGCCCCGCGGGCACGGGGCCCGCGGTGTTCTCGCGCTCGCCCGGGCCCGGGCCTCACTTGATCTCGCCCGCCTTGTTGTTGACGAAGGTGGTGATCGCACCGACGACGATGGCGACGATGGCGATGACGGCCACGGCCCACAGGACCTTCTCGATGGTCTCAGAGCCGGTCTCGGGCTGGGAGGCGAGCTTGGTCCTGGCGCGGTCCGCGACGGTGACGCCGAAGGTGTGCAGGGTGGCGATGAGCTGGAGCATGGGTGTTCCTTGTCCGGGATGGAAGTGGTCGGGGGTACGTCGACGAGAGGGCGTCAGATGCCTCCCATCACGTTGAGGAGCGCGGGCGTCACGAGGATCACCATGAATACCACGCCCAGGAGGGACATGGGCATGTTGATCCGCTCGCTCACGGCGTTCGCCTTGCCGCGCTCGGCGTTGAGCATGGCCGCGCGCATGGCGGCGGACCGGGCACGCAGGTTGTCGTACACCTGCGAGCCCTCGCCGCTCATCCGCATCACGTCGGCCAGGTCGTCCAGCTCCGGGAGGCCGAGCTCGTCGGCCAGGTGCTGCAGGGCGTCCCAGGGCGCGACGCCGTTCCAGCGGGAGCGCTGCAGCTCCTCGCCGATGCGGCGGAACACCCACGAGTCGCCGATCTCGGCGGCGCTCTCCATCGACTGCCGGGAGCCGGCGCCCGAGAGGCGCTCGAGCGCGACTAGGTCGATGTAGGCGCTCAGGGCACGAGCAAAGTCGGCCCGCGCGTGCTTGGCCTCGGTGCGCACGTCGATGTCGGGCGACACGAACAGCACGACGGCGAGCCCCAGCGACGCGACGGCGGGGATCGTGAACGGCAGCGCGGGCCCGCCCGCGACGGCCAGCATCAGCGTCAGCACGGGCGGGATGACGAACCCGACGAGGCCGTACAGCGCCTTCTTGCCGTAGTAGCGGTGCACCGGGACGCGCAGGAGCGCGAGCTCCTTGGTCGGCGTCCTGCCCCAGGCGGCGGCGGGGAACCGCTTGATCGCCCAGACGCCCACGCGCTCGTAGCGGTCGCCCGCCACGAGCTCTGTCTGCATGGTGGCGCGCTCCTTCGCGGCCTCCTGCGAGTAGCGGCGCACGACGTCGGCGACGTCCGGGCGGTTCGGGGCCAGGCGCCATACGAGCAGCCCGATGCCGAGCCCCACCAGCGCGCCGCCGAGCAGCGCGATCTGCAGCCCTGTCGTCACGACCGTGCCCCCTCACGGGCGCGCTCGCCCATGAACCGCGGGAGCGCCTCGCCCTTGGACATCCGGCGCATCATGACGAGCAGGCCGACGTACGCGGCGAGGTAGGCCGTGATGAGGACCTGCCCCAGGGCCGAGGAGTACGGGGCGATGTAGTCGCCCGTGAACGCCAGCACGAGCAGCACGCCGGCGGTGATGATGGTGACCCAGCGCGCGGTGGCACGGGGCTTGGCGCGCTCCGCCTCGATCTCGCGGCGCGCGCGCACGTCGTCGGCCACGGACTGCGCCAGCGACTCCAGCACGGACGCCAGTCCGGCGCCCCGGCGGCTCGCGCCGAGGATGAGCGTCGCCGCCACGACGTCGCCCGTCGCGTCGTCCAGCTCGTCGCCGAAGGCGCGCAGGGCCGCGACCGTGCCCCAGCGGGCGCGCAGCCGGGCCACGAGGTTGGTCACCTCGGGCCGGATCTCCTCGGGCGCCGACCGCAGCGACATGCGGATGGCCTCCTCGAGCCCGACGCCCACGGTGAGCACGCCCGCCAGGCTGCGGGTCCACTCCTCGAGCGCCTCGAGCCGGCGGATGACGTGCCCCGAGCTGCCGGCGCTGAGCAGCACCGGGAGGCCGACGCCGGCGATCGGGCCGAGCACGATGGCGACCAGCCAGTGCGTGATCGCGTAGACCACGATGCCGCCCACGAGGCCCACCCCGGCGAGGATCTTCGTCTGGCGGTCCACCGCGGCGAACCTGGCGGCCAGGCGTCGGCGGCGCGGCGCGGCGTCGTCGACCGGCACGCGGCGCACGCCGACGACGACACCGATGACGCCCGCCACGAGGAGGGCGCCGCCCAGGGCGGGCAGGAGGGCCGTCATCGCAGGTCCCCCTGCTGGGCGCCCTCGACCAGGTAGGACGTCAGGTCGAACCCGAACCGCTCCAGGTCGCGCAGCTCCTCCGGCATCG
>NZ_JBHXAW010000314.1:0-4797 GCF_042726645.1 Isoptericola sp. NPDC060257 | reverse complement strand
CCTCGCGCCCGCCGGCGGCGCCGCCGACGGCCAGGCCGACCGGGTGGCCGTGGCCGCGGCGCTCGCCGAGGCGGAGGCCGCGATGACCCAGGCGCGCGACGCGCGCTCGGGCGGCGACCCGCTCGCCGCGCTGCACCGGCTCACGGCGGCCGAGGCCGCCCTGGACGCCGCCCTCGCCCCCGCGCGCGAGAAGGCGGAGGCGGACGCGCGCGCCCGCGCGCTCCTGCGCGACACCCTCGGCCGCGTCGACTCGCAGGTGCGCGCCACGCAGGACTACGTCGCGACGCGACGCGGTGCCGTCGGGCCCGAGGCCCGGACCCGCCTGGCCGAGGCGGCGCGGCTCGTCGCCGAGGCCCAGGCGCTCCAGTCGCAGGACCCGACGGCGGCCCTCGAGCGCGCCCAGCAGGCCGAGCGGTACGCCCAGCAGGCGACGCAGCTCGCGGAGCAGGACACCTCGTCGTGGGGCGCGAACCAGGGCGGGCAGGGCGGGCCGAACGTCGGCGGCATGGTGCTGGGCGGCATCCTGCTCGACTCCGTGCTGCGCGGCTCCGGCGGCGGCATCAGCGGCGGGTTCGGCGGAGGCTACGGCGGCGCCCGGCGCCGGGGCGGCTACGGAGGCGGGTTCGGCGGCGGCCGGGGCGGCGGCGGGTTCGGCGGCGGCCGGCGCAGCAGCAGCGGCGGCGGGCGCGGCGGGAGGTCGCGCGGCGGCCGCTTCTGAGCCCCGGCGGGCGGAACCCGACCGCGACGACGCACGTTCTGGCAGGCACACGACGACGGCACACCATCTCAGCAGGGCGACGGAAGGAAGCACGACCATGACGCAGAAGCAGAGCATCCTCGGGCGGATCAGCCAGCTCGCGAAGGCGAACATCAACGCGCTTCTCGACCTCGCCGAGGACCCGCAGAAGATGCTGGACCAGCTCGTCCGCGACTACACGAACAACATCGCCGAGGCCGAGCAGGCCATCGCCCAGACCATCGGCAACCTGCGCCTCGCCGAGCAGGACTACAACGAGGACGTCCAGGCCGCCAGCGAGTGGGGCACCAAGGCCCTCGCCGCGTCGCGCAAGGCCGACGAGTACCGCACCGCCGGCAACACCGCCGACGCCGACAAGTTCGACAGCCTCGCCAAGGTGGCGCTGCGCAAGCAGCTCGACGCCGAGTCCGAGGTCAAGACGGCGCAGCCGATGATCGAGCAGCAGCGCGTCACGGTGGAGAAGCTCAAGACGGGCCTCGCCGCGATGAAGGACAAGCTGGGCGAGCTGAAGTCCAAGCGCGACCAGCTCGTCGCCCGTCAGAAGGCCGCCCAGGCGCAGCAGACGGTGCAGGGCGCGATCAGCTCCATCAACGTGCTCGACCCGACCAGCGAGCTGGCCCGGTACGAGGAGACCGTGCGCCGCGAGGAGGCCATGGCGATGGGCCAGGCGGAGGTCGCCGCGGCGTCCCTCGACTCCCAGTTCGCGGAGCTGGAGGCCTCCGACGCCGACATCGAGCTCGAGGCCCGGCTCGCCGCCCTCAAGGCGGGCAACGCGCCGTCGCCGCAGATCTCCCCGTCCACCGAGCAGTACTGACGACCGGCCGACCACCGCGCAGCGGCACGTGGCGATTCATCGAGCGTGCTGAAATGGTCCTCATCCCGGCGGTTTGAGGAGCATTTCAGCACGCTCGATGCGTGCGCGAGTCGTGGCTCTCGTGGGCACGGTCATTCGGTCACCGACCGGGCGCGGGGTCCACGTCACGAATCGTTGTGGGGGGCGGGCCGATACGCTGAGGGACATGTCTCCCGCCTTCACCGCCCCGGTCCCCGCGAGCGCGCCCGCCACCGCGGAGGCCACGGGCCGCCGCACCTACCTCCTGGTGGACGGCGAGAACATCGACGCCACGCTGGGCATGAACGTGCTGAACCGGAGGCCGAACCCCGAGGAGCGCCCCCGCTGGGACCGCATCTCGACGTTCGCGCAGAAGCTGTGGGACCAGGACGTCGTCCCGCTGTTCTTCCTCAACGCCAGCAGCGGGCAGATGCCGATGGCGTTCGTGCAGGCGCTGCTCGCGATGGGCTA
This sequence comes from Isoptericola sp. NPDC060257, assembly GCF_042726645.1. Lineage (NCBI taxonomy): Bacteria > Bacillati > Actinomycetota > Actinomycetes > Micrococcales > Promicromonosporaceae > Isoptericola > Isoptericola sp. NPDC060257. The sequence continues at coordinate 2,737 of NZ_JBHXAW010000314.1, read as the reverse complement.
CAAGCCGATCCCGCTGGCCTCGTCCGGCACGGAGAAGGTCGTCGACGTCGGTATCCAGCGCACGCTGGAGGCGCTGGCGGACCGGGACGGCGACGTCCTGCTCGCGAGCCACGACGGCGACTTCCTGCCGCAGATCGAGGCGCTGCTCGACGACGAGCGCCGCGTGGGGCTGCTGGCGTTCCGCGAGTTCGTCAACGGGCAGTTCGCGCAGCTCTCCGAGCGCGGGCTGCAGATGTTCGACCTCGAGGGCGACGCCGACGCGTTCACCGCCCCGCTGCCGCGCGTGCGGATCATCCCGCTCGACGAGTTCGACCCGCTGCGCTACCTCTGACCGCTGCGAGCGGGGATCAGCCCGCGGCGAGCAGCTCCCGGTACAGCGGGGTCGTGTAGCCGGGCGTGAACGTGCTCCCGCCCAGGACGGCGCGCAGCCGCTCCGCCTCGGCGGCGACGGCGGCCTCGCCGTCGGCACCCACGTCCTCGAGCAGGCGCCAGACGACGTCGCCACCCGGTCGCACGATCCACAGGCCGACGATCCGCCCCTGCCACCACACCGTGGCGCCCGCGTTGCCGGCGCTGTCGAAGATCCGCTCGCGGTGCGGGCCCAGGTACCAGTCGCGGGCGGTCCAGCCCATGGTGGTGGGGTCGAGGGTGGGCAGCAGCGCGGCGTGACCGCCGACGACGTCGTCCAGCGCGGGGTCGAGGTCCGCGTCCAGGTCGGTGTCGCGCAGCATGACGCCGTCGGCGGCGACGGCGTCCCCTCCCGGCGGACCGATCTCCACCTCGACCTCGCGCACGTCGAGGGCGGCGACGGCGCGGCGCGCCTGCCCGAGGTTCCAGCCGGTCCACCACCTGAGGTCCGCCACGGTGGCGGGCCCGAACGCCTCGAGCCACGCCCGGGCGAGCTCCACCCGGGCCACCTCCTCGTCCATCACGGGGATCCCGTCGGGGAACCAGTCGGTCATCGGCGACCACACGTGCCGCGGCGACGACCACGCCCCGCGCGGCTCGCCGCGCACCACGGAGCCCTCGGCCGACAGCAAGGACAGCAGCGGCGACGTCATGGTGCGGCGCACGTCCCACGCCTTGTCCGTGGTGGGCAGGAACGCGGTGCGCAGGAGCGGCGCCGCCCTCGAGAGCTCGGCGCCGTCGAGCGGGCCGGCGGCGAGGGCGGCGTGCACCTGCGCCTCGGCGGCCGCGACCAGCGCCTCGGGGTCGTCGACGGCCGGGTCCGTGGGCAGGGTCGCGAGCTCCTTGAGCAGCCGCGCCCGCAGCCGCGACGCGACCGGGGTCGACGCCGCCGCGTGCACCACCGGCACCAGGTCGCGCGGCACGACGAACATCGTGCGCCGCATGCCCAGCACCTTGACGAGGCTGCGCCGCTCGAACAGGGCGTCGCGCACGTCGTCGAGACCGAGCCCGGGCACCCGGGCGAGGACCGCGAGGTGCACGCTCGGCGCGTCCGTCGCGTGCAGCGCGACCAGCCTCCGCGTGACGTCCTCCGGCGTCGCCAGCGCCGGTGACCCGGGCCGGCCCACGCCCAGCGCCAGCTGTCGCCCGACCAGGCGCCGCCGGCGCTGCTCCCCCGTGATCCGCACCCGCCCATCATGGGTCCCCCCGCCGACACCGCGACGCGGAGAACGGCGCCACCCCTTGCCGCGAGTCTTATTACTCGTCTAGAGTAAAAACATGGACGCAGGAACCCCGGCCCAGGCCGTCGCCGACATCACCGCAGCGCGGACGGCGGCGGACCTGTTCGCCGGCGCACCGACGGAGGCCGCCGCCGCGCGCCGGGCCCGCCGGACCTACCGCCGCCTCGTCGCCCTCGTCCACCCCGACGTGGCGGTCGGCCACGGCGTCGCGCCCGACGTCGCGCAGCGGGCGACGTCACGTCTCAACGACCTCTACGAGCAGTGGCGGCTCGGCGCCCCGGCGCGCACGGCCGGCCCGGCGCCACCGCACGTCGTCGGCCGGCACGGCACCTACCGGCTGCGCGACCGCCTCCACCGCGCCGACCTGGTCAGCACGTACGCGACCGACGACCCGCTGCTCCGCGTCATGCTCAGCCGCACCGAGAGCCGGGGCACCGACCGGTTCCAGGCGGCGACCGGGGCGCTCGCCACGGCGGGCGCCGGCGCGTTCGCCCCCACGCCGGTCGACGGCGGCACCACGGCCGACCGGGCCTGGGTCGCGGCCCGGCTGCCCGACGGGCTGCACACCCTGCGCGAGGTCCGCTCGGCCTTCCCGGGCGGCCTCGACGGCCGCGACTGGGCGTGGATGGCCCGCCGCGTCCTCCTGGCCCTCGACCTCGCGGGCGAGCCGGCGGTCCTGGACGTCGACACCGTCCTCGTGCACCCGACTCGGCACGGCGTCGTCCTGACGGGCTGGGGCGCGACGACCGCCGACGCCGGGCTCGCCGACCTCTTCGACGGGCTGCTCGACGGCCACCCCGACGCGGGCCGCCAGCGCGCCTGGGCCCGGGCCTCGGCGTCGCTCGACGCGGGTCGCCGTCGGACCGAGTACGACCTCCTGCTGCGCCACCTGTACGGCGCGCGGCGATACCGCCCGTTCGCCCTCCCGGACGCGGCCTAGCACAGACCACGGGGCCACCGGCCCCCCGACGAAAGGAGCCCGTCATGGGCGCAGGACAGTGGGACACCAGCACCTTCACCGCCGCGGCGGCCGCGCGCCGGGCGCGCGGCCAGGACGACTTCGGCTACACCTCGAGGATGCGGGGAGT
>NZ_JBHXAW010000313.1:0-4932 GCF_042726645.1 Isoptericola sp. NPDC060257 | reverse complement strand
ATCCGGCAGGATGCCGCGCCGGATCGCTTGCTCGAAGGTCAGCGGCGGATGCGCAGGGTGACCACCTGGAACGGGGTCAGCTCGAGGAGCACGTCCTCGCCGTCGCGGTGCGCGGCGTCCAGCGGCCGCTCCAGCAGGTCCGTCACGACCACGCCGGTGTGCTCGAACGCCGGCGTGACGCGGGCCCGGGCGCGGCCGCCGCGGCTCTGGTAGAGGCGCACGACGACGTCGCCGCTGCCGTCCTCGGCGAGCTTGACGGCCTCGACGACGACGGCGTCGTCGTCCACCGCGAGGAGCGGCTCGACGCCGTGGTCCCCCGCGACGACGCGCTCGGGCAGGTTGAGCGCGTAGCCGTGGCGGACGGCGTCGTCGATGCCGGCGCCGACGACGAGCTCGCAGGTCAGCTCGTGCTCGCCCTGGTCGGCGTCGGGGTCGGGGAACCTCGGCGCGCGCAGCAGCGAGAGCCGCACGGTGGTGCCTCGGGCGCCCTGGGCGTCGGTCGCGTCGTCGGTGCGGGTCCGGGTGATGTCGTGCCCGTACGTCGAGTCGTTCGCGACGGCCACGCCGAAGCCCGGCTCCCCCACGTGCACCCACCGGTGCGCGACGGTCTCGAACCGCGCGTGGTCCCACGACGTGTTGACGTGCGTGGGCCGGTGCACGTGCCCGAACTGGATCTCGGACGTCGCGCGCTCGGCGCGCACGTCGAGCGGGAACGCGAGCTTGAGCAGCTTCTGCCGCTCGTGCCAGTCGACGCGGGTCGTGATGCGCAGGCCGCGGCCCTCGACGGGGAGCGCGAGGTCCTGCTCGACGCGCGACGACCCGAGCTCGCGCAGCACGCGCACCACCGGCCCGGACGCGCCGTCGGTGACCTCGATCTTCGCCGCGTCGACGAGGTCGGTCGTGCTGCGGCGGTAGTGCTCGTCGATGTCCCACGCCTCCCACTCGTTGGGGACGTCGCGGTGCAGCTGGAGCAGGTTCGCCCTCGCGCCGGGCAGGACGGCCTCGCGCCCGCTCGCGCGGTCGACGGCGGACACGACGTGCCCGTTGCCGTCGACGACGACGCGCACGAGGTCGTTCTCGAGCACCCAGCCGTCGCCCTCGGCCACGGGCGTCACGGTGCCGGCGCCGCGCGCCGCGTCGAGGGCCGTGGCGCCGAGCGCCGCGACGCCGTCGCGCGCGAACGGCCCGGCGTTCACGGCGACCGGCCGCTCACCCTCCCCGACCAGCGCCCGCAGCGCCTCGGCGACGATCTCCTCGAGCTCGCGCGCCATCTCGGCGTAGTTGCGCTCGGCCTCGCGGTGCACCCAGGCGATGGACGACCCCGGCAGGATGTCGTGGAACTGCTGCAGCAGCACGGTGCGCCACAGCCTCTGCAGCCGCTCGGCCGGGTAGTCCGCGCCGACGCGCACGGCCGCCGTCGCCGCCCACAGCTCGGCCTCGCGCAGCAGGTGCTCGCTGCGGCGGTTGCCGCGCTTGGTGCGGGCCTGCGACGTGTAGGTGCCGCGGTGGTACTCGAGGTACATCTCCCCCGTCCACGTGGCCGGGTCCGCGTACTCGGCCCGGGCGGCGTCGAAGAAGGACTGCGAGTCGGACAGCTCCACCTTCGGCGACCCCTCGAGGTCGCGCGTGCGCCGGGCCGCGGCCACCATCTCGCGGGTGGGGCCGCCGCCGCCGTCGCCGAAGCCGAACGGGACCAGCGACGTGTTGGCACGACCCTTCTCGGCGTACTGCCGCTCGGCCCGCGCGAGCTCCTCGGCGGTCAGCTCCGAGTTGTACGTGTCCACGGGCGGGAAGTGCGTGAACACCCGCGACCCGTCGATGCCCTCCCACCAGAACGTGTGGTGCGGCATGGTGTTGGTGTCGTTCCACGAGATCTTCTGCGTGAGGAAGTTGTCGCTGCCGGCCAGGCGGGCGAGCTGCGGCAGGGCCGCCGTGTACCCGAAGGAGTCCGGCAGCCACACCTCCTTCGGCTCCACGCCCAGCTCCTCGATGAAGTACCGCTTGCCGGCCACGAGCTGGCGGGCCAGCGCCTCGCCGCCGGGCATGTTGGTGTCCGACTCCACCCACATGCCGCCCACCGGCACGAACCGGCCCTCGCGCACGCGCTCGCGGATCCGCTCGAACAGCTCCGGGTAGTGCTCCTGCACCCACGAGTACTGCTGCGCCGAGGAGCAGGCGAACTTCACGTCCGGGTCCTCGTCCATGAGGGCGAGCACGTTGGAGAACGTGCGCGCGCACTTGCGCACGGTCTCGCGCGTGGGCCACAGCCACGCGGAGTCGATGTGCGCGTGGCCGACGGCGTGCACCCGGTGGGCGGACGCCGCGGCCGGTGCGGCGAGCGCGTCCACGAGCGCCGCGCGGCCCGCGGCCGCGGTGCCGGCGACGTCGTCCGGGTCGACGGCGTCGAGCATGTCCTCGAGCGCGCGCAGCACCTCGGCCGCGCGCGGGCTCGTGGCGGGCAGCACCCGCACCAGGCCGTGCAGGGCGCGCACGTCCTGGAGCAGCTCCCACACCGTCTCGTCGACGAGAGCCACGTGCATGGTGCGCAGCGCGTAGATCGGGTCCGACCCGGAGGTCTCCCAGGCGCCCATCGGCGTGGGCCGCGTCCACGCGCCGCCCGGGACGTCGGGGTTGGCGGCGGCCTCGACGTAGACGTCCACGCGGCCATCGGCGTCGAGCGCCTGACCGGCGACGAGCGGCACGTGCTGGTTGCGCGGCTCGACGGCCTTGACGATGCGGCCGTCGGGGGTCCACGCCGTCCCCTCGGCCTGGAAGCCCGGGCCGGCGCCGGTGAACCCGAGGTCGACGACGAGCTCGACGCGCGTCCCGGCGGGCGCGGCCTCGCCCGACCACCCCGCCGGCACGGTGCCCGTCACGTGGAACCACGTCGTGTCCCACGGCCGCCCCCAGGGAGAGCCGATCGCGAACGGGGCGTACGTGGCGCGCGCCGCCTCGGCGAAGGGCACCGGCTCCCCGCCGACGGTCCACGCCTCGACGTCGAGGGGCCGGGTCTCGCGCAGGACGGCGGGCTCCAGCCAGTCCTTCACGAAGCGCTCGAGGCGCATGGTGGTGCGGGTGGTGGTGTCGTGCATGGAACGGGCTCCTGGTGACGGGGCGGGCGGTGGAACAGGGGGTGCGGTCAGCCCTTGACGGCTCCGGCGAGCGCGAACGAGCCGCCGGAGAGTCGTGAGACGAGCACGTACAGGCCGACGGCGGGCAGGGCGTAGAGCATGGAATAGGCCGCGAGCTGGCCGTACGCGACCGAGCCGTACTGGCCGAAGAACGCGAAGATGCTCACGGCAGCCGGCTGCTTCTCCGGCGTCAGCAGCAGCACGAAGGGGACGAAGAAGTTCCCCCACGCCTGGATGAACACGAAGATGAAGACGACGGCGATGCCGGGCCGCATGAGCGGCAGCACGATGGTGCGCAGCGTCGTCATGGCCGACGCGCCGTCCGTCCACGCCGCCTCCTCGAGGGAGATCGGCACGGAGTCCATGAAGTTCTTCGTCATCCAGATCGCCATCGGCAGCGACGTCGCGGCCATGAAGAACGTGGTGCCGGCCAGGGAGTCGAGCAGGTTGAGCCGCACGAACAGCGAGTAGACCGGCACCATCATGGCCGTGATCGGCAGGCAGGTGCCGAACAGCACGGCGTACAGGAACGGCTTGTTGAAGCGCATCCGGTAGCGCGACAGCGGGTACGCGGCGAGCACCGACGCGAGCACGGTGATGAGGCCGGTGCCCGCGGACAGGACGAAGGCGTTGGCCAGCGGCACCCACGTCTGCTCGGGCGTCATGACGGCCGTGAAGTTCTCGAGCGTGAACGTCTCCGGCAGCCCGACGGCGAGCGTCGCGCTCGGGTCCAGCGACGCCAGCACGATCCACCCGAGGGGCAGCAGGAAGCACAGCCCGACGACGACGAGCACGACGTTCGACAGGATGCGTGCCGTGCGCGGCCCGGGGGCGGCGACCGACGGCGTCGACCGCCGTCGCCCGGGGTGCGCGCCGGCGACGTCGGGCCCGGGCGAGGGGACGGACGCCGGGGCGGTGGTCTGGGCCATCAGTCGACCTCCGGCTTCAGGCTGCGGATGTACACGACGGAGAACACGGCGCCGATCACGAGCATCACGGTGGCGATCGCCGTGCCGTAGCCGACCTGGGCGAACTTGAACGCCTCCTGGTAGGCGAGGATCGGCAGGGTGGAGCTGTCGGTGCCGGGGCCGCCGCCGGTCATCACGTAGATGAGCGTGAAGACGGACAGCGTCTGCAGCGTGGTGAGCATGAGGTTGGTCGAGATGCTGCGGCGGATGGTCGGGAGCGTGACCCACACGAGGCGCTGCACCCCGTTGGCCCCGTCGACCGTCGCGGCCTCCGTGATCTCCGGCGGCACCTCCGCGATCGCGGCGGAGTAGACCATCATCGAGAACGCCGTGCCGCGCCAGACGTTGGCGAGGATGACGGCGAACATCGGGTACTGGAAGAGCCAGTCCGGGCCGGTGATCCCCACGCCCGCGAGCAGCGAGTTGAGCGTGCCGTCGGCGTGGAAGAACGCGTAGGCGGCGAAGGCGGCCACGATCTCGGGCAGCACCCAGGCCGTGACGACGAGCGTCGAGACGACGGCGCGCACGGGCTTCAGCGCGGAGCGCATGAGCATCGCCAGCCCGAGGCCGGCCACGTTCTGCCCGATCACCGCGGACGCGATGACGAACAGCACCGTGAGCCACAGGGCCTTCGGGAAGTCGGGGTCGCCGAGCAGCGCGACGTAGTTGTCCAGGCCGACCCACTCGGGGTTCGCCGCGTTCGGGCCGGTGAGGGCCGCGTTGGTGAACGAGCCGTAGAACGACCACACGACCGGGCCGAGCATGAACAGCGCGAGCAGGGCGACGGCGGGCAGCATCGGGACGAGGCGGCCGGCGGTGCGGCGCGCGTGCGC
>NZ_JBHXAW010000312.1:0-5099 GCF_042726645.1 Isoptericola sp. NPDC060257 | reverse complement strand
GAGGTGTGGGTGGTGGTCACGGTCGGGACGAGGCCGATGCGGGAGGTGTGCGGAGCGATCCGGGACAGCGCGGAGAGGGCGTCGATGCCCGGCCCGCCGAAACCGTCGTGGAGCGTGACGAAGTCGAGGGCTCCGTGCTCGGCGAGCCGGGCGAGCCGCAGATGGGGCTCGGCGTCGAAGGGGCGCGCCAAACCGGGTCCGATGGGTGGGGGTTGATCTGCCGTCCAGCGTCACACCTCGTGAAGCGCCGCACAAGGGGTTACGTGAAAGTTTCTCCCGCATGAAGCGTGAGTGCTTCATCACACTGTCGTGAAACTGCAGGTCGCACGTATTCTGACGTGTCATGCGCGCTCCTGTCACCCCCTCGTCCGATGCCGACGGCGCTCCGGAGGGGCCCCGCCCGCCGGGCCTGAAGGTCGTCGCCGCGGGGGTCGGGATCGAGGCCGTCCTGCTCGTCGGGGCTGCCGTGATGATCGGGATCGAGGTCGTGCGCGGCGCCTCCAACAGCGTAGCCGTGAGCGTCTTCCTCGTGCTCTTCTTCCTCGGCCTCGCGTGGCTGCTCGTCGGGTCCTGCCGTGCGCTGTGGGCGGGACGTCGCGGCGGCCGGGCGCCGATCGTCGTGTGGCAGATCATGCAGGGCCTCGTCGGTGTCAGCCTCCTGACCGCCGGGGCGGCCGGGGCGGTGCTCGCGGGCCTGGGCCTGCTGCTCGTCGCCGCCGCGGTGCTCGTCGCGGTGATGACACGCCGGGTCGTCGAGGCGACGTCCGGCTGAGTCCGCGGCGGCTGAGTCTGCGGCGACAGGGTTCATGGCGGCCGGGTCCACGTCTGCCGGCCGGGCCACCTGCACGACCTGCACCCGCCCCGCCTGCACGAGCGCCCCGCGCCCCGCGCGCGCCGGTCCGGGGTCGACGGCGTCCGCGAGCGGTACGCCCAGCAGGTCGTCCGCCCCGCGCTCGCCCGGGTGCAGCATCACTCCCGTGCGGCGCGCGCGGAGCTCGGCGAGGGCGCCCCGGTGCGCCAGCGCCGTCCCCGTGGAGCTCGCCGCCGCCACGAGCACGAGGCCGGTCCCGTCGGTCAGCGCGGAGATCCGCTCCGCCTCCAGCGGGTGCTGCTGGGCGAGGACGTCGAGGTCGTCCACCACGAGCACGCGGGGACCCTGGTCCGTGACGGCAGGGAGGGCCGCGCGCCCGTCGCCCGGTGGTCCCGCCGGGCCGTCCGGCAGCCCGTCCGGCAGCCCGTCCAGCAGCCCGGCGAGCAGCCCGGCCAGGGCTGCCGGCGACGGTGCCACGGCCGGGACGTCGCCGGCGTCCTGGCGCAGGACGGCATCCCGCGAGACCACGCCGGCCAGTCGTCCCGCCGCCGCCAGCCGCCGGACGACGAGCCGCAGGACGGTGGTGCGGCCGCTGGCACGCGGTCCGGTGACGAGGGCGCCACGGCCGACGTCGAGCTCGACCGGGCCGGCCGCGTCGCCCCCGACCCCGACGGGGACGAGCAGCATGCCGCCGCCGCGCGGGTCGGCGGCACGGTGCCGGGGACCGCGCCCCGGTGCCGTGGGCAGGTCGGCCTCCACGACCGTCGTGGGCAGCGGCCGGACCTTCACCGGCGCAGCGGCCCCCCGCCCGGCCGCGCGGCCGCCGGGAACGGCGTCGGGGACGGACGGTTCGTCCGGCAGCAGGACCTGGCACAGGACCTGCTCGCGTGCGAGCCAGGCGGCGCGACCTGCGGGCCCGCCGCGACCGGCGAGCCCCGACGGCGCCCCGAGGAGCACGTCGGCGTGCGCCTCGGGGCCGAGCAGCACCAGTCGCGGCCCGGCCCGCGCGGCGAGCCCGCCGAGGGTCGCGCCGTCGGACGCGAGCGCGAACGCGACGCCGGGCGAGGCCAGCGCCCGCACGAGCGGGTCCCACGGGTCCGGTCCGGCGAGCGCGGCGCGCAGCTCGTCGACGCCGTCGACCACGACGAGCGTCCGTGCCCGGCGCTGCGCCGCGTCCGTCGCCAGCAGGCGCAGCAGCCGTGCCGCTCGCCGCGGCGCCGCGGGGCCGGCGAGGGTGCCGAGGCCCGGGTGCCGCTCGAGGCGGGCGAACCGGGGGAGCGCGGCCGCCGGTGCCAGCACGTGCACGTGCCAGCCCTCGTCCAGCGCGGCCACCGCCGTCGTCAGGAGCGCCGTCGTCCTGCCGGAGCGTGCGCGGCCCACGACGCCGAGGTGCCCCGTGTCCGGGTCCCAGCGCACGACGGTCCGGCGCTGGCGGTCGGGATCGTCGCCCAGCGCGAGGGGGAGGCCCGCGGAGTCGTCGACGGCCTCGGGGACGTCCCGGACCTGGACGCGCTCGGGCAGCGGGGGCAGCCACGGAGCGGCGCCGGGGCGGAGGCCTCGCGCGGCGGCAGCGTCGACGAGCGTGTCGACGAGCGAGTTCACGGGGCACGACGTCGCGCCGGCTCCCGCGGAGCGCTCGCGCGGGTCGCGCCCCGACGGTGCCGCCACCGGCGGCGTCCCCCAGGCCGGAGCCCGGCGCACCTGGTCCCCGGCCGTCGTGGGGAGCCCCGAGGCATGAGCGCACTGGAGCGCCACCGGTGGCTCGGACCCGCGGCGCAGGACGGCGCGCCCCGGCGTCCCCGGTACGATCCGGGCGGCCGCGGGCGTCTCGACCACGTCGAGCGAGTCCGCGGCGTCCACGACCCGTAGCGCGAGCCGCGCCGAGACGTTGGCCCGCACGTCGGCGCTCACGGCCCCCGCGGGCCGCTGCGTGGCGAGCACCAGGTGCACGCCCAGGGAGCGACCCTGCGCGGCCACGCGCAGCAGCCCGGGCAGGAAGTCCGGCAGGTCGTCGGCGAGGGCACGGAACTCGTCCACCACCACGACCAGCCGCGGCGGCGCGTCGGGCAACCCCGGAGGCAGGGCGGCGAGGTCCGCCGACCCGTGCCGGGCGAGGACGTGCTCGCGCCGGCGCAGCTCCGCGCGGAGACCGGCCAGGGCGCGGCCCGCCAGCCCGGGGTCGAGGTCCGTGACCTGGCCGACGACATGCGGCAGCCGCCCGCACGCGCCGAACGACGCGCCGCCCTTGAAGTCGACGAGTGCGAGCGCGAGGTCGCGCGGGGACCGCTGCGCCGCGAGCCCCAGCACGAGCGACTGCAGCAGCTCGGACTTGCCCGCCCCCGTGGTGCCGGCCACCAGCAGGTGGGGCCCGTCCGCCACCAGGTCGAAGGTCACGGGCAGCCCACGGGCGTCCCGGCCGAGCGGCACCGCCCAGCCGGTGGTGGTGTCCCAGGCGGCGCCGGGATCGGGTGCGTCGTCGAGCAGGTCGACCAGCGGGACGGCGGCGGGGAGCCGCGGGTCTGTCGGGTCGCCGTCGTCGCCGGGCCCGCCCGCCTCGTCGTACCCGTGCGCCCGGTCCAGCATGGCCAGCGACCGGCGCAGCCCCGCCAGGCCCGCGACGAGTCGCGCGACCTGCTCCGCCCAGGCCGCGTCGACGCCGACGAGCGGCCCGGTCGTGGCGGAGCCGTCCGGCGCCGCCCGCCGGACCCGGCCCGCGCGCACCCGCCACGTCGTGCGGCACCACGACGGCACGGGGGCGCCGTCGGGCAGGCACAGCAGCACGGCGCCGCCGCGCGCGAGCACCTCGTCGGGCCGCGCGGTGACGGCGGCACGGTCGGGCGCGGCGGGCGCGTCGACGACGAGGAGCGGCGGGCCGGCGGTCGGCAGCCAGCGGCACCACGACCAGGCGTCGCGGGCGCCGACGACGTCCACCGACGCGCCGGCCGCGGCGAGCTCGGCGACCACCGACCGCGCGGCCGCGAGCACGTCCGCACGCGGTCCGACCACGGCGATCGCGCCGTCGGGCACCAGCTCGGCGACCGCGCCCGCCACCACCGCACCACCTCCCTGACCGGTCGCCCCGGGGGTCGCGCCCCGGGGCGACGGCCCGCCGCGGTGACCGCCGGCGCAGGCCCGCGCCGCGGCCCGCGCGCACGCGGCGTCCCACGCTCCGTCCGACGCCTGGTGGGCCGCGACCAGCCGGGCGAGCAGCGGGCCGGGTGCCTCGCCCACGACGCGGGGCGGGGCGTCCCCGGGCGCCGTCCCGTGGCCGGTCGCCGGGTCGGCGGCGGCGGGGCCGGACCCGCCGCGTCGCCGCCGTCGCGCGGCGAGGAGCTGGGGCACCAGGGTCGCGACGCCGAGCAGGGAGAACAGCGCGTACGCCGGCTGCCGCAGCACCGCGGCGAGCACCAGCGAGCCCACGACGGGCAGCGCGGCGGTGGCGAGCATCCCCGCGCCGGGCCCGGACGGCGCCGCCGCGTCGGCGGCCTCACGGCCAGGGACGGCGTCGAGCCAGGCCGCCACGGTCCCGGAGCGGTGCAGCGTCCATGAGCGCACGCCGCGCGGGCCCCTCACCTCGAGCACGCTGCCGGCGCGCCAGCGGCGCGGGAGGCGCCCCACCGACCGCGCACGCCGTCGCGCCAGGGCAGCGTCGCGGACGAGCCGTGCGGTCGCGCGGGGCACGCGGGCACGCCGGTCGTCGGACGACTGCCGTCCGCCAGCCGTGCACGGGAACGCCGTCGTGCCCGGTCCCCGTCGCGTGAGCCGCACGGTGACACGGTCCGGCCGCCGCGGGTCCACACGCACCACGAGGCCGCCCTCGGACGTCGGGCCCGTGTCGTGGGGCAGCGCCGTCGACCCGCCGGGCGCGAGGGCGACGGTCGCCCCCGCGGCGGGGCCGTCGGCGCGGGCGGCGAGCCACGGCCCGTCGAGGACGGCCGCCGCCGGGCGGGCGATGCCCGAGCCTGCGCGCGCGCCCGCTGCCCCGTCGTCGAGCACGGCGACGACGGCCCCGGGAAGGAGCGGGCGGCGCCCGACGACGTCGTCGTCGGACACGAGGACGCCGCCGGCGCGCAGCGGGACGTGCCGCAGCTCGGGTCGGCGCAGGAGGTCGGCGAGCCCCGCCCGGCATGCGCCGAACGGCCGCCCCGCCGGCAGGAGCACGTCCTCTCCCGGACGCACGGTGACCCGGACGTCGCCCGTCCGCCCCCGGGCGTGGCCGGGCGCGGGGACGACGAGGGCGGGCACCGAGGAGGTCGACATGACCCCCAGGGTGCCCGCCCGGGAAGGC
>NZ_JBHXAW010000311.1:0-5109 GCF_042726645.1 Isoptericola sp. NPDC060257 | reverse complement strand
GCGTCGGGGACCGCCGTCGAGGCCTCCTCGAGGACCAGCAGCCTCGCTCCCGGGATCTCGCGGGCGAGCGCCTCTCCGTTCCCGACCGGGAAGAACGGGTCGCGGCGGCCGTGCACCACGAGCGTCGGGACCGCGATCTCGCCGAGCCGCTCGCGCCACCGGGGCGTGCAGTCGAGGGCGGCGAAGACCATGCCCTGCTGGTTGGCCGCGTGCACCGCCGGCGCCGTCCCCGGCGTGCGGTCCCAGACCCGACCGGCGACCACGCGCGCCGCGGCAGGGTCGTCGCCGAGGATCTCGGCGCTGCGGGCGGCGTGCTCGGCCACGGCGTCGCGGTCGGACCAGTCCGGCTCCGCCAGCGCGAACAGCCGCCCCATCGCCTCGGCGTCGTGGTCGGGCAGGTCGTCGTCGACCGGGCCCGGCGCGACGGGACGCGTGCCGACCAGGGTCAGCTCCGCGAACGCCCCCGGATGGTCGAGCGCGGCGACCTGGGCGACCATCCCGCCGACGCCGATGCCCGCCAGGTGCGCCGGCCGGTCGTCGAGCTCCCGGGCGATCGCCGCGGCGTCGGTCGCGAGGTCGCGCAGCGTGTAGGCCGGCGCCCCGGGGTCCACGGTCGTGGACGCCCCGGCGTCGCGCAGGTCGTACCGCACCACGTGGCGCCCGCCACGGGCGAGCGTCTCGCAGAGCGCGTCGGGCCAGGACAGCATCGTCGTCCCGCCCGCGCAGAGCACCAGGGGGGCGGCGACGTCCCCGAAGTGCGCCACGCCGTGCGTGACGCCGTTCGCCTCGATCCTCGTCGTCATGCGGGGCCGACCTCGGTCGCGGCGAGGACTCATCGGTCCGCCGCGCGAGGCCCCGCCGTCAGTCCTTGCCGCGCCAGTCGGCGTCGTCGCCCTCCCACTCGTCGTTGCGTCGCTGGGCCGAGTCCAGGGCGTTGCGGGCCGCCTCCCGCGAGGGGTAGGGGCCCATACGGTGGCTCCAGCTGGAGCGGTCGCGGCTCTCCTCGACCTCACCGGTCTTGGTGTTGTACCAGTACTGCACCGGGCTTGTGTCGCTCATAGGACGATCCTGCATCAAGATGGGGCCCATGGTGGAGGCAGCGCAGCCGGTCGCGTTCGGCATCGACATCGGCGGGTCGGGAATCAAGGGGGCGCCGGTCGACCTGGCGACGGGTGAGTTCGCGGACGAGCGCCGCCGCATCCCGACCCCGGAGAGGTCCACCCCGGACGCCGTGGCCGGCGTGCTCGCCGAGCTCGTCGACTCGTTCGAGCTGCCGGCCCACGTGCCGGTCGGCGTCGCCTTCCCCGCCCCGATGGACCATGGCGTCGTCCGGTTCATCGCCAACCTGCACCAGTCGTGGAGGGGCGTCGACCTGCCCGCGCTGGCCAGCGAGGCCACGGGCCGGCAGGTGACCGCTGTCAACGACGCCGACGCCGCCGGTGTCGGCGAGCAGCGGTACGGCGCCGCCCAGGGGCGCGACGGAGTCGTCCTCATGGTCACGCTCGGCACCGGCATCGGTTCGGCGTTGCTCGTGGACGGCGTGCTCGTGCCGAACACGGAGCTGGGCCACCTCGAGATCGACGGGCACGACGCCGAGTCGCGGGCCGCCGAGTCCGCCCGCGAGCGCCACGACCTGTCGTGGCACCAGTGGGCCGAGCGGCTGCAGCGCTACTTCGAGACGGTCGAGATGCTCCTCGCGCCCGAGCTCATCGTCGTCGGCGGAGGGGTGAGCAAGCACCACGAGAAGTTCCTGCCCCTGCTGAACCTGCGGGCGCCGATCATCCCCGCCACCCTGCGCAACCGCGCCGGGATCGTCGGGGCCGCCGCCCTCGCCGCCAGCGGTCGCGACCACTGACGCTCCCGCGTCCGCCCGTCAGCCGGCCAGGCTGTGCGGCGCGGCGGGCGTCGGCGCCGTCGGGGTCGTGGTCCGGGCGAGGATGTTCGCGTCCGGGGGCACGTCGAGGTCGAGCATCCGCAGCACGTCGAGCACCGCGGCCGGCGGACGGTGCAGCGACACCCGCAGGCCCTCGTCCCGGCCGATCCGGCAGAGCTGGACGAGGAACGCGACCCCGGCGGAGTCGATGAACGTCACCCGCGACGTGTCGACGACGACGGGGAGGTCGCGCTCGAACGCCCTCGCGAGCGCCGCGCTCGCCTCGTTGCGCAGGGCGATGTCGATCTCGCCCCACATGTCCACCACGCTCACGTCGGTCCGCTCCACCAGGGCGATTCCCCCGGCCTGCGCCTCGTCGGTGAAAGTCATGCCGCACCTTCGTCCCACGTCCTGCGTCCCTGCGCGCCGCTGTCTCGAGCGCTGCGATCCGGACTCGCGACCTCGTCGTCGCGACGCCCGCAACGCTACACCTCTGCGAACCTCCGGTGGAACCTCACCAGAGACTTTCTTTACCGAGCGTTCACAGAGCCGTTCACGGGGCACCGGGGCCCGACGCCGGTCACGACGCACCGTCCCCGGCCGCGGGGTCCGCGGTGAACGGGAGCCGGAAGGCGAGCCGGCCTCCTCCGTCGGGACCGGCGCCGAGGGCGAGGGTCCCGCCGCGGTACTCGATGCGCTCGAGGTGGCGCCGCAGGCCGTGCAGCTCCGGCGCAGGGTCCGTCGGCCCCGTGCCGTCGTCGTCGACCACGGTGACGAACACCCAGCGGTCGGCGTCGGCGGTGGGCTCGGCGTCCGCACGGACGGTGACCGTCCGCGCCCGGCCGTGCCGGAGGGCGTTGGTCACCGCCTCCTCGACCGTGTAGATCACCACGAGACGCTCCGCCATCGGCATCCGCAGACCCTCCCGGGCCACGAGGTCCCGGTAGCGGTCGCCGAGCTCGATCGACGCGTCGACCTGGGGCGGCAGCCGCCGCAGCAGGACCTCGATCGCCTCCTGGGGGCCGAGGTCGGCGCCCGACGGGAAGACGCTGTGGCTCAGCGAGCGCACGTCCTCCTCGCGGATCTCCTCGATCGTCTCGGCCCAGTGGCGCACCTCGGCGGCACGGTCGTCGTCACCGGCCGACGCCAGCTGCTCGGCGACACGGTCGAGTCCCGCCGTCACCGTCACGAGGTGGAACTGCAGCGTGCCGTGCAGCTGGTCGAACACCAGCCGGCGCACCCGGATCTCCTCGTCCTGCAGCTCCTCCACGGCGCGGGCTGCGCGGAGCGCCTCCTCCTCGCGGCGCTGCTGCTCCGTCCGGGCCTGGTCGACCAGCGACGCGGACAGGAGCCCGGCGGACATCCCGACGACGCCCGCGGCGAGCCCGAGCGTGCCGACGGCCGCGACGTAGGCGCCGCCGGTCGGCGTGCTGCTGATCGCGGTGAGCGCGAGCATCCGTGGCACCGAGGCCACGGCCGAGACGCCCGTGACGACGACGAGCCGGGCAGGCCACCGGCGCGACAGCGGGCGGAAGGCGAGCGTGCCGGCAATGACGACCGCCCCGAACGCCAGGTTCACCACGAGCACGACGACGCCGTCGAGGGTCACCCCGAGAGCGCTGCGCTCGTGCGTGATCGCGGTCTGCAGCCCGCCCCAGCCGGCCCACCCGGCCACGGTCATCAGGGCGTACAGCACGAAGTTGGCCCCGGCGACGGCGACCGCGATCCGCGTCCTGTCCCGCAGCAGGACGGTCTCCGCGGCGCGCCCCCGTGCCGGGGCGACCCGCGCGCTCAGGCCCGCCACGAGCGGCCGGTCTGCTCGAGGAACGCGAGCACCGCGGCGACGCGCCGGTTGTGCTCGGTGCCGTCGACGCCGAGGCGCTGGTAGATCGACTTCAGATGGCTCTCGACCGACCGCTCGTTGATCCCGAGCCGGTCTGCCGTGGCGTGGTTCGACAGTCCCTCGGCCACGAGCCGCAGCACCCCGAACTGGGCGGGCGTCAGCGCGGAGACGGCCGACCCGGGGCGCGGCGTGGAGCGCTGCACGAGGTACGGGTCGAGCACCACCTGCCCCTGCGCCGCCGCCGCGACCGCGCGCACCAGGACGTCGCGCGCGAAGCTCGACCGCTTGGACAGGTAGCTCCACGGGCGGGTCGCCTCGCCCTGCACGGTCGTGAACAGGCCCATCACATCCTCGCTCGACAGCAGCATGACCGCCAGGCGCGGGTCGGCCCGCTGCAGCGCCACCCCGAGCGCCACCCCGTTGCCGTCGGGCAGGTTCACGTCCAGCAGTGCCACGTCGCACGACCCGGGGGTGAAGACCAGCCTCGCCTCGGTCACGCCGGGCACCGAGTGCACCACGCGCAACGACTCCTCGGCCGACAGGGCCTGCTCGAGCATCCCCCGCATGAGGGCCTCGTCCTCGACGATGCCCACACGCGTGCGGGGAGTCACCATGCCGCCGATCGTAGGCAGGGCGCGGTCCTCCCCGCCTGGTCAGTCGCCGTCCGCGCGTCCGCTACCGGCCCGCTCGGACGCGCGCGCCGGGATCAGCACGGGGCAGTGGGACCGTCGCAGCACCGCCTGACTCGTCGAGCCCAGCAGGAGTCCGCGGATCCCGCCTCGTCCGCGAGAGCCGACGACGAGCAGGTCCGCGGCCGCCGAGCTGTCGGCCAGGACGTCGGACGCGTGCCCCTCGACGACGTCGGCGCTCACGCTCAGGTCCGGGTGCTCCGCCCGGAGGCGCGCGACGTCCCGGTCGAGCTCCGCGCGGGCGCCGCCGAGGACCGACTCCCGGAATCCCGGGTCGAGCCAGGGTGAACCGCTCCAGCCGACGAGGGAGACCGCCCGCACGAGCTCGACGGCGGCTCCCCAGGCACGCGCCTGCGCGACGGCGGCCTGCAGCGCGGCCTCCGAGGACGGCGAGCCGTCCACCCCGACGACGACCTTGCCGAAGCGGTCGAGGGAGTCAGCCGCGAGGGAGCCGTCGTCGACCCGCGCCCGCCCCGGCACGACGACCGTGGGGCAGGCCGACCGCACGGGGAGGTTCGCCGAGACCGTGCCGAGCAGCCGCTCCATGAAGCCGCCGGCACCGCGCGCCCCGACGACGACCAGCCCGGACCGCGCCGACCGCTCCGCGAGCGCGGTCGTCGCGTCGGCGATGGTCACCTCGGTCGTCGCGGGCACGCCGGTCGCGACCACCCGCTCGTGCGCGCGAGCCAGCAGGTCCTCGACGT
>NZ_JBHXAW010000310.1:0-5121 GCF_042726645.1 Isoptericola sp. NPDC060257 | reverse complement strand
GGCGACCGGCAGCGCCTGCACCTCCCAGTCCTCGCGGACGTCGACGAGCGCCACGGGCGCGTCGCCGGCGAGCAGTGCCGCGGCGTCGACGGCGCTCATGCTGGCGGGGCCGAGCCCACCGCCCGTCGTGCCCGTGCCGGCGTCCGCCGTGCCGCCGACCGGGGCGGGCAGGCCGCAGAACGCGGCGTACGCGGCGTCGTCGGCGAGCAGCTCGGCGACGGGCTCGCGCGTGGGGTCGGGGCGGACGGCGAGCTGGCGCCACGAGAGCTCGAGCGCGTCGTAGACGGCGATGCGGCCGAGCAGCGTGGTGCCCGCGCCGGTGATCAGCTTGACCGCCTCGGTCGCCATGACCGAGCCGACGGTGCCGCACAGGGCGCCGAGCACGCCGCCGGTGGCGCAGTCGGGCACGGTGCCCGGCGGCGGGGGCACCGGGAAGACGTCGCGGTAGGTGACGCCGCGCTCGCGGGCGCCGTCGTCCAGCACCGGCGCGCCCCAGAAGACGGCGGCCTGGCCGTCGAACTGGTGGATGGCGCCCCACACGACGGGCACGCCGAGGATCTCGGCCGCGTCGGAGACGAGGTAGCGGGTCGGGAAGTTGTCCGCCCCGTCGAGCACGACGTCGTACCCGCCCACGATCTCCAGCACGTTCTCGGGGGTGAGCCGCACGGGGTGGGTCACGACCTCGACGTCGGGCGCGAGGTCGGCGAGCCGGTCGCGCGCCGACTCGACCTTGGGCCGGCCGAGGTCGGCCGTGCCGTGCACCACCTGGCGCTGCAGGTTGGAGAGGTCGACGACGTCGTCGTCCACGACGCCGAGCGTGCCCACCCCGGCGGCCGCGAGGTACTGCAGGGCCGGGCTGCCGAGGCCCCCCGCCCCCACGACGAGCACGCGCGCGGCGGCGAGCCGGCGCTGCCCCTCCGGCCCGACGCCGGGCAGCGGCAGGTGCCGGGCGTACCGGGCGAGGCGTGCGGCGTCGAGCTCCGGGCCGGGTGCGACGAGGGGGGCGAGCGACGTCATGCCGCGTACCGCTCCGCGAGCGCCGCGAGCTTGGCGTCGGCGTCGGCGTGCACGCGCTTCTCGAGGACGAACGACATCACCGGCACGACGCCGGCGAACACCATGGTGGCGAGGCGGCCGAAGCCCCAGCGCATCTTGGACCACAGGTCGAGCACCGTGACGAGGTAGACCACGTAGATCCAGCCGTGCGCGAACGGCACCCAACCCAGGTAGTCGATGACGACCTCGACCGGCACCACGTACTTGAAGAACAGCTCGACGCACAGGATCAGCAGCATCACACCGGTGAGGATCGCCATGAACCGGTAGCGCTTGAGGGCGCCGCGAGCCTTGCGGATGGCGGCCTCGGCCTGGGCCTGGCTGGCGCCGCCGGCGGGCGACGACGAGGGCTGCGGGGCGGGGGTCTGCTGCGGCGTGCTCACCCCAGCATCGTAGGCGCGAAACGATGCGGTTAATCCGTGGCCCGGTGTCGGCGGGCGTTCGTAGGCTGGATCCTCGTGCGACCTCTTCCCTTGCCCGATGTGGGCAACCCTCCCCTGAAGTCCCCCGCCCGGCTGCTGGCCTGGCAGGGGTGGCGTCAGCGCGACGTGCTCGCGAAGTCGCTGGTGGCGGGCGTGGTGGCGATGCTGGCGTCGGCCGCGGCCCCGCTGCTCATCGGTCGCGCCATCGACGAGGGCCTGTCTCAGGGCTTCGGCGGCCCCCTGTTCGCCTGGTGCGGCGCGATGCTCGGCGCCGCCGCCGTGATCGTCGTCGCCGGCATCTTCAACCACATCTGGGACGTCGAGAACTGGGTGCGGGCGTCGCTGTCGTTCTCCCAGCTCGTGGGCTACAAGGCCTCGCGCGCGGGGCACGCGATCACGCGCAAGCTGCCCACCGGCGAGGTCGTCTCCGCCGTCGCGAACGACGCCCTGCGCGTGGGCGACATGTTCTCCATGGCCGGCCGGTTCACCGGCGGCGTGATCGCGTACGTCGTGGTCGTCGTGATCATGCTGTCGCAGCACGTGCAGCTCGGCCTCGTGCTGGCTCTCGGCATCCCGGCGGTGGCGGCCGTCCTCGGCCTGCTGATCAAGCCGCTGCAGTCGCGCCAGACGACGCAGCGCGAGGCCACGGGCCGCCTGACGTCGCTCGGCGCGGACACCGTCTCGGGCCTGCGCATCCTGCGTGGCATCGGCGGCGAGGACGAGTTCGCCGCCCGCTACGCCCGCCAGTCGCAGGAGGTCCGGCACCAGGGCGTGCGCGTCGCCGTGCTGCAGTCGGTGCTCGACGGCCTGCAGGTGCTGCTGCCCGGGCTCCTCGCCGCGCTCGTGCTGTGGCTCGGCGCCCGCGCCGCCGTCCGGGGCGAGATCACGAGCGGCCAGCTCGTCACGTTCTACGGCTACGCCGCGTTCCTCGCCTGGCCCGTGCAGATGGCCACGCAGATGCTGCAGATGGTCATCCGCGCCGTCATCTCCTCGCGCAAGATCCTCGACGTGCTGCGGGTCACCGAGGCGACGCCGTCGACCGCGACGCCCACGGACGCGCCGCCCGCCGGCGTCGAGCTCGCCGACGAGGCGAGCGGCCTGGTGCTGCGCGAGGGCCGCGTCCTGGGTCTCGTCAGCGCGGACCCGGACGCCTCGGCACGCGTCGCGACGCGGCTCGGGCGGCTCGACGACGAGGCCGAGGCCGGCACGCCGGTCCGGCTCGGCGGCGTGCCGCTGGCCGACCTCGACAAGGAGGCGCTGCGCCACCGCGTCGTCGTCTCCGAGGCGACGCCGCACCTGTTCTCGGGCGTGCTCGGTGAGGCGCTCGACGCGCGCGGCCGCGCCACCGAGGCCGACCTGCTGGCCGCGATGGTCACCGCCGACGCGCACGACGTGCTCGACAGCGTGCCCGGCGGCCTCGCCGGCGAGCTGCCCGAGAAGGGCCGCTCCCTGTCGGGCGGCCAGCGGCAGCGCGTGGCGCTCGCGCGGGCCCTGCTCACCGAGCCGGAGATCCTCGTCCTCGTGGAGCCCACCAGCGCGGTGGACGCCCACACCGAGGCGCGGATCGCGGAGCGGGTGGCGCAGGTCCGCCGCGGCCGCACCACGCTCGTCGTCACGGCGAGCCCGCTCGTGCTCGACCACCTCGACGAGGTCGTGCTGCTCGACGACGACGCCACGGTCGCGGCCAGCGGCACGCACGCCGAGCTGCTCGCCCGCCGCGACGCCCACGGCGCCGCGTACCGCGCCGTCGTCGGCCGGAGCATGGCGGAGGACACCGACGACGAGACCGACGAGCTGACCGACACCGACCTGGAAGGAGCGGCACGATGAGCAGCACGACGAGCAGCACCACCAACCCGAACCTGCTGCCGATCGCCGACCGCGCCGAGGTCAACCGCACGGTGGGCCGCCTGTTCCGCCGCCACCGCGGCCAGCTCGGCGGCGTCGCGGTGCTGCACACCCTTGCCGCGCTGGCCGGCCTGGCGGGCCCGTTCCTGCTGGGGCGGATCATCGACCTGGTCGCCGACGGCACCACGCTCTCCGCCGTCGACTCGCTCGCGATGGTGCTCGTCGGCGCCGTCGTCGCGCAGGCCGTCATCACGCGGTACGCGCAGCGCCTGTCGATGGTCTTCGGCGAGCGGGTCTTCGCCGACCTGCGCGAGGAGTTCATGGACGCCGTGACCCGGCTGCCGCTGTCGACGGTGGAGAAGGCCGGCACCGGCGACCTCGTCGCGCGCACCACCAACGACGTCAACAAGCTGCAGCACGCCGTGCGGTTCGGCGTGCCGCGCGTGCTCGTGTGCGTCGTGACGATCGTGCTCACGCTGGTCGCGTCGTTCCTCGCGAGCCCGCTCGTGGCGGTCGGGCTGCTCACCGGCGTCCCGCTGATCGTCGTGGCCACGCGCTGGTACCTCCGGCGCGCGACGCCGGGCTACCTGCGCGAGTCGGCGGCCTACGCCGCGATCAACGGCTCCATCACCGAGTCCGTCGAGGGTGCCCGCACCACCGACGCCCTGCACCTCGGCGCCCGCGTCCGCCGGCGCATCGACCGCGACCTGCGCGAGGCGTTCGACGCCGAGTCGTACACCCTGGGCCTGCGCCTGCGGCTCATCCCGGCCCTGGACGCGGCGGTCGCGATCGCGCCGATCGTCGTCATCCTCTGGGGCGGCTGGCTCGTGTCGCAGGACCTCACCACCGTGGGCACTGTCGCGACCATCGCGATGTACGGCCACCAGATGGGCGGCCCGGTGTTCGACCTGGTGTTCTGGCTCGACGAGCTGCAGGTCGCGGCCGTCGCGCTGGCGCGCGTCGTCGGCGTCGGGCTGGTCGGTCCGGACCGGACCGCCGGCACCGCCGTGCCGTCGTCGGAGGACGTCCGCGCCCGCGCCGTGCGGTACGCGTACCGCGAGGGTCACGACGTGCTGCACGGCATCGACCTGGACCTCGCGCCGGGCGAGCGGCTGGCCGTCGTCGGCCCGTCCGGCGCGGGCAAGTCCACGCTGGGTCGCATGCTCGCGGGCATCCACCCGCCCACCGGCGGCTCGGTCACCGTGGGCGACGTGCCGCTCGTCGAGCTGCCGCTGGAGGACCTGCGCCACCACGTCGCGCTGGTCACCCAGGAGCCCCACGTGTTCGTCGGGTCGCTGGCGGAGAACCTGCGCCTGGCCGACACGTCGGCCACCGACGACGCCCTGTGGGGCGCGCTCGGCGCGGTCGACGCCGCGTCGTGGGCGGCCGCGCTGCCCGACGGCCTCGAGACGGCGGTCGGGTCGGGCGGCCACACGCTCACGCCCGCCCAGGCGCAGCAGGTCGCGCTCGCGCGGCTCGTGCTGCTCGACCCGCACACGCTCGTCCTCGACGAGGCGACGTCGCTGCTCGACCCGCGGGCCGCCCGGCACCTGGAGCGGTCGCTCAACGCCGTGCTCACCGGCCGCACGGTGGTCGCCATCGCGCACCGCCTGCACACCGCGCACGACGCCGACCGCGTCGCCGTCGTCGACGGCGGCCGCATCACCGAGATCGGCCCGCACGACGAGCTCGTCGCCGCCGGCGGCGACTACGCCAGGCTCTGGCACAGCTGGCAGCACGAGTAACCCCCGCGCCCAGATCGAGGTGCCCGTCGTGAGATCGACCTTCAGTGGGT
>NZ_JBHXAW010000309.1:0-5132 GCF_042726645.1 Isoptericola sp. NPDC060257 | reverse complement strand
GGCAGGTACGACGCGTTCTCGTACACGTCCTGCCACATCTCGAGGCCCTCGACGGTCTTCGGGTCGGACAGGGTCGAGACCCAGCCGTCGCCCTCCTTCACCGCGAGGTCCCCGCCGGCGGCGAACACCCAGGAGATGCCGTTGCGCCAGTCCTGGCCGCCCATCGCGAACCCGGCGTGGTCGTCGTCCGTGAGCGCCCTGACGGACTCGCCGAACTCGGCCAGCGTCGTCGGCTTGTCGAGCCCCGCCGCGCCCCACACGTCCTTGCGGTAGAAGACGTACCGCGAGCCGAAGTAGTACGGCAGCGCGTAGTGGCGGCCGTCCACCGACCCCGCGTCGACGAACGACTGCAGCAGCTTGTCGCCGCCCAGCTCGTCGTACAGCTCCGGCGAGATCTCGCGGAACGCGCCCGTGGTGGTGAACGTCGGGGACTGCGTGTTGCCGATCTCGACGACGTCCGGCGTGGTGGCAGGGTCCTCCAGCGCCTCGGTGAGGTCGGCGACGAGGTCGCCCCACTCCTGCTGCTCGATCGTCAGGGTGGCGCCCGGGTGCTCGTCCTCGAACTTCTGCACGAGGAACTCGCGGAGCTCCGGCGTCGTGTCCTCACCGACCAGCCACATCGTGAGGTCCGTGTCCGGCGCCGCGGGCTCCGCCCCCGTGCCGAGCACGGAGCACCCGGTCAGCGCGACCGTGAGCAGGCCCGCGGTCACGCCCGCGGTGATGGCCCCCGCCCGGCGCGCGGTCACGACGCCACCCCGTTCAGCGGGGCGCGGCCGGCGACCGACCGCCCCACGACGGCGGCGCCGACGGCGCCCACGGGCACGCGGCCCGGGGCCAGCCGGACGCGGTCGGCCAGGTGCAGCGAGCCGAGGAACCCGGAGTCCCGCGACTCGCGGACCAGCGCGGTGCGCACGGCGTCCAGGAGCGGCTCGCCGAGCTGCGCGACGCCGCCGCCCAGCACGACGTGCTTGACGTCGACCGTGAGGACCAGCATGCGCACGGCCGCGGCCACGGCCGAGGCGTAGGCGTCGCGCGCCTCGAGCGCCGCGGGGACGCCGCGCTCCGCCGCCTCGAACAGCTCCACCGGCGCGGGGCGGCCGGTGCGGACCGGCCAGAGCCGGGCGACGGCCGTCCCGGACGCGTACAGCTCGAGGCAGCCGCGCTGCCCGCACGGGCACACGGGGCCGGACGGGTCCACCGGGACGTGCCCGATCTCGCCGGCCGCGCCGCCGAAGCCGCGCCGCAGCTCGCCGTCGAGCACGAGGCCCGCGGCCAGGCCGGTGCCGAGCGCGAGGAACGCGAGGTCCACCCGCGCCCGCGGCGTGCCCGCCGCGGCGGCCTCCAGGTGCGCGGCGCCGAGCGCCGCCACGTTGAGGTCGTTCTCCAGCCCGACGGGGATCCCGCCGAGCTCGTCGCCCAGCAGCCGGGCGAGCGCCAGCGGCGAGGCGTCCACGCCCACGTTCACGGCGTGCCGCACCGTCCCGGCGGCGGGGTCGACGAGACCGGGCATGCCCACGCCCACGCCGACGACGTCCGCGAGCTCGACGCCGGCCTGACGTGCGACGCCGCGCACGGCACGGGCCGCGCCCGCGACGACGCCGGCGGGGCCGCGCTCGGTGGCCAGCCGGGCCTGCGCCACGGTGGCGCCGGCCGCGTCCAGCAGGACGGCGAGGGTCTTGGTCCCGCCGATGTCGAGACCGACGGTGGGGCCCGCGGGGCCCGGCGGGTTCAGGGGTGTGGCGTCGTCCACGTCAGCCCTTCACCGCCCCGGCGACCAGGCCGGACGTCATCCGACCCTGCACGAAGAGGAAGAAGACGATCACCGGCACCGCGATGAGCGTCGAGGCCGCCATGACCTCGCCCCAGTCGATGCCGCGGTTCGCCGACGCCGACAGGAAGCTGCGCAGCCAGATCGGCAGCGTCTGCCGGCTCTCGGCCGGGAGGATCACGAGCGCCGTCGTGAACTCGTTCCACGCCTGCAGGAACGCGTACACGCCGGACGCCACGAGTCCCGGCGCGAGCAGGGGGAACGTGATCCGCAGGAAGGCCTTGGTGCGCGAGAGGCCGTCGACCATGGCCGCTTCCTCGAGCTCGGCCGGGATGCCGGCGACGAAGCCGCGCAGCATCCAGATCGTGAACGGCACGAGCATCGCGGTGTACAGGACCGAGATGCCGAGCACCGAGTTGAGGCCGAGCACCGGCGCGCTCGCGCCGACGGTCGACAGCATCTTGTACTGGGCGATGAACAGGCCCTCGGCGGGCAGCATCTGGATGAACAGCACCGCCAGCACGAAGCTGGTCCGCCCGCGGAAACGCCACCGGCTGATCGCGAGGGCGGCGAGGAACGCGAACGCCAGGACGAGCACGATCGTCACGAGCGTGACCATGAGGCTCATCCGCAGCGCGCCGCCGAAGCCGGAGCCCGTCAGGACGCTGCCGAAGTTCGCGAGGGTGAAGTGCGTGGGCAGGAAGCTCGGCGTGTCCGCCCGCAGCCGCGCGTCGGGCGTCACGGCCGACAGCAGCATCCAGTAGACGGGGAACGCCCACACGAGGGACAGGACCACGCCCAGGGCACCCAGCAGGATCTTGCCGACCCGCGGTCGGGGGCGGCGCGCCGCCGCGGCGGCGTCGCGCACGGCGGGCGCGGCGGCCGGCGCTGCCCTCCCGGTTCCGGTCTCGGTCGCGGCGGTCACGCGGCGTCCTCCTTCATGAGGCTGCGCACGTACGGCGCGGCGAGCAGCACCGTGAGCAGCAGGACGAAGATCGAGACGGCGGCGGCGCCGGAGAAGTCCTGGCTGCCGATGCCGAGCTCGTAGATGAAGTTGCCCAGCAGGTTCGTCTCGGAGATCGGGGCGCCGGCGTCCTGCAGCAGGCGGATCTGCGCGAACACGCGCAGGTCCCAGATGATCTGCAGCAGCAGCACGATGGCGAGCACCGGGCGCACCAGCGGCAGCAGGATGTGGCGCAGGATCTGCGCGGGGCTGGCGCCGTCGAGGCGGGCGGCCTCGAGGACCTCCTCGGAGACCTGCGTGAGGCCCGCGTACAGCGACATCGCCACGAACGGCACCGACATCCACACGATGACCAGGGTCGCGACGACGAAGAACGTCAGCGGCTGCGCGAGCCAGGCGTAGCCCTGGTACTGGTCGAGGCCGATCTGCACGAGCAGCCAGTTGACGACGCCGGCGCGGTAGTCGAAGAGCCACCGGAAGACGGTCACCGCGGCCACGAGCGGCGTCGCCCAGGCCAGCAGGAGCACGACCTGCATGGTGATGCGCACCGCGCCGTGCACCGCCTTCATGAGCAGCGCGAGGCCGAGCCCGATGGCCACCGTGAGGAACGCGTTCACGAGGCAGAAGATCAGGGAGCGCGTCACGACGGGCAGCAGCCGCTCGTCGGAGAAGATCCGCGCGTAGTTGTCCAGCCCGGCGAAGGTGGGGGGCGCGCCGAACTGCTGCATCATCCCGTATTCCTGCAGCGAGGTCACGACCTGCCAGTACACGGGGTACCCGAGACCGACGAGGAGGATCAGCACCGCGGGGAGCAGCAGGAGGTAGGGGGTGGCCGGCTGGCGCCGACGGCGGATCGCGATGGTGGACGCGGGTGTCGCGGTGGTCATGCGGTCCTCCTTCCCGGTGGTCGTGGATGACGGGCGGAGCGGTGGAGCTGGTGGGGGGACCAGCGAGATGGCACCGCTCCGCCCGTCAGGGGTGGGGGCTGAAGGGGGTCAGCCCGCCTGGCCGTTGAGCATCGGCGTGAGCTTCTCGTCGTACTGCTTGGCGAGAGCCGTCACGTCACCGCCCTCGGCGATCTTCTGGAAGAGCTCCTCGTAGACCGAGGCGCCCTCCACGGCGGCCCAGCCGGGAGCGGCCGGGGTGAGCTTCGACGCCTCGGCGGTCGCCACGGCGACCTCGCCGAACTTGTCCGGGTTGCCGTCGGCGTCCACGGTCATGAGCTTGTTGAAGTCCGTGTTGGCCGGGCCCAGGCCCGCCTTGGCGAGCATCGTCTGGTACTCGTCCGAGTAGATGATCCGCAGCAGGTTCTCCGAGAGCTCGGGGTGCTGCGACTTCGCGGACACCGCGACGTTCGAGCCGCCGGCGAAGACCGGGGCCACGCCGCCGTCGACGCCCGGCAGCGCGAAGATGTCGAACTTCTTGTCGTCCGCCATGCCGTCGCGCACCTCCTTGCCGTCGTCACCCTTCGTCAGGTCGCCGATGGACCAGCGGGCCCAGCCCGGCGCCATGATGGTCGCGCCCTCGGGCGCGCCGCCGTCGGTGCCGTCGTTGATGAAGTCCCAGTACGCCTCGTCCTTGGCCGTCGCCGGCAGGTTCGACGCGTTCTCGAAGACGTCCTGCCACTGCTCGAGGCCCTTGACCGTGTTCGGGTCGGACAGCGTGGAGGTCCACTGGTCGCCGTCCTTGACGGCGAGCTCGCCGTCGTTCGCGAAGACCCAGGAGATGCCGTTGCGCCAGTCCTGCCCGCCCATCGCGAACCCGGACTGCTTCTTGGAGGTGAGCTCCTTGACGGAGTCGCCGAACTCCTCCAGCGTCGTGGGGACCTCGAGGCCGGCCTTCTGCCAGATGTCCTTGCGGTAGAACATGTAGCGCGAGCCGTAGTAGTAGGGCAGCGCGTACTTGGTCTCGTCGATCGAGCCCGCGTCGACGAACGACTGCAGCAGCTTGTCGCCGCCCAGCTCGTCGTACAGCTCCGGCGAGATCTCGCGGAACGCGCCCGCGTAGGTGAACGTCGGCGCCTGCGTGTTGCCGATCTCGACGACGTCCGGGGTGTTGGCGGCGTCGGGCAGCGCGGTCGTGAGCTTGGTGACCAGGTCGGTCCAGTCCTGCTCCTCGATCGTCAGCGTCGAGCCGGGGTTCTCCTCGGCGAACGTGTCGACCAGGTACTTGCGCAGGTCGTCGTTGGTGTCGGCACCGGCGAGCCACAGGGTGATGTCGCCGGCCTCGGGGGTGCCGCCGGACTCGCCGGTCCCCTCGTCGTCGGCGGGCGCGCACGCGGCGAGCGCGAGCGCCAGGGTCAGGCTCGTCGCCACGCCGGTGGCGACCACACGGGTCCTCTTCACTGGGGATTCCTCTCGATCTTTCTGGGGTCGATCCGAGCACCACGGCGCCGGGGGC
>NZ_JBHXAW010000308.1:0-5149 GCF_042726645.1 Isoptericola sp. NPDC060257 | reverse complement strand
GCACGTGGGTGCGGCCCGCCCGTACCTACCTCGGCGCGGGGATCAGGTGTCGCGCTCGGTGATGGCGTCGTCCTCGCGGTGGTCGTCCTCCCCGCCGGGCGGGAAGTCGGCCCGCTCGGGCCGGGCGCGCAGGGCGAGGATGCTCACCAGCAGGCCGCCCCAGACGACGGCCAGCGAGAGCACCATGAGCAGGATCGCGGTTCCGTTCATCGGGCCGCCCCCTTCGTCGTCGTCGACATGACCGGCGGGTACACGGGCCAGGCGACGAAGTCGTCCGGGCTGCGCCGCCATCTCGGGAGGGTGAGCACGACGGCCCCGACGACGAGCACGACGAGCGTGCCCCAGCCGGCGTACAGCAGGTACGTGTCGTCGTAGCCCTCGTACCCGTTCTGCACGAGGTCGACGATGCGCGAGACCAGCATGTACGCGAGCACCGCGGGCACGATCGCCCCGACGCAGACGTACCACCAGCGGCCCACCTGGACCGTCGAGACGGCGTTGAGGTGGAAGCGCAGCTCGGGGCTCGTGCGCAGCAGCCAGACGAGGAACACGCACATGAGCACCGCGGACGCCACGATGCCGATGTTGTTGGACCAGTTGTCGATCGTGTCCAGGGCGATGAGGCCCGTCGTCGTCGAGAACCCGACGACGGACAGCACGGCCGCCACGCCGCCGATCCACAGCACCGCCTGGCGGCGGGTGAGGCCGAACTTCTCCTGGAAGCCTGCCGCGACCACCTGCAGGATCGAGATGAGCGACGTGAACCCGGCCATCGCGAGCGACCCGAAGAACAGGGCGCCGAACAGGGGCCCGGCCGGCATCTGCGAGACGACGGCGGGGAACGTCACGAACGACAGGATCGGGCCGGTGATGCCCTCGAGATCCGCGACGGCGACGCCCTGCTCGTGCGCGAGGAAGCCGAGGGCGGCGAACACGCCGATCCCCGCCAGCATCTCGAAGCCCGAGTTGGAGAACGCGACGACCAGGCCCGGCGACGTAAGGTTCGCCCTGCGCTTCCGGTACGACGAGTACGTGATCATGATGCCGAAGGCCACGGAGAGCGAGAAGAAGATCTGCCCGTAGGCGGCGATCCACACGTTCATGTCGCCCAGCGCGCCCCAGTCGGGCGTGAACAGGGCGTTGAGGCCGTCGGTGGCGCCGTCGAGGAAGATCGCCCGCACCACCAGCACGCTGAACGCGACGACCAGCAGCGGCAGGAAGATGACGTTGGCCTTCTCGATGCCCTTCGCGACACCGCCCACGAGGACGACGATCGTCGCGACCCACACCAGCAGCAGCGGGATCAGCACCGCGGGCACGAAGTCGAGCGTGAACCACGCGCCGCCGTTGGCGACGTCGGACAGCTGGAGGTAGTCGCCGGTGAAGAAGCCTGCGGTGTCGTCGCCCCACTTCAGCGTGAAGGAGTAGACGAAGAAGCTCAGCGCCCAGCCGATGATCGCCGCGTAGTAGATCGAGATGACGAAGCAGATCATCACCTGGAACCAGCCCAGGGTCTCGAGCCACTTCTTCACCCGGCGGAACACGGTGGGCGGGCCGCCGCGGAAGCGGTGCCCCAGCGCGTAGTCGAGGAAGAGGATCGGGATGCCCGCCGTCAGCAGCGCGATCACGTAGGGCACCAGGAAGGCGCCGCCGCCGTTCTCGTACGCGACCCCGGGGAACCGCCAGATGTTGCCGAGCCCGACGGCGGAGCCGATCGCGGACAGGATGAAGCCGACCTGCCCGGTGAACTGCTCCCGGGGAGGCGAGGTGTCAGTGGTCGTGGTGCTCACAGGCGTCGAACCTCCACGGTGAGGGGCGTCACGTCAAACGTGTCTCACAGACCGATGCTGCCCGACCGCACGGTCGGCGGCCAGCCCTCGCCGCGGCGTTCAGGTCGCCAGCAGGCGCCCCACCAGCCCGCCGCGCAGGCGCCCGTCCGGGTCGAACCGCTCGGCCAGGCGCCGGAAGTCGTCGAACCGGGGGAACAGCGCCGTCGTCGTCGGTGCGTCCAGCGTGCTGACCTTGCCCCAGTGCGGCCGCGCCCCGAGGGGCACCAGCGCCTGCTCGACGGCGGGCAGCACGGCCCGCACGTCCGCCTCGCGCGGGAGCCACGTGAAGTGGAACGCCACGGACGGCTCGTCGAAGGGGCTCAGCCACAGGTCGTCGGCGGCGACGGTGCGGATCTCGCTGGTCTGCAGCAGCGGGGCGACGGTCGGGCCGAGGCGGCGCATCGCCTCGATCGCGGCGGCGGCGTGGCGGCGCGGCAGCAGGTACTCCGACTGCACCTCGTCACCGTTCGAGGGCGTGAACTCCAGCCGGAAGTGGCTCAGCCGCTCGTGCCACGGGCCGTCGACGCCGAGCTGCTCGGTGCACGCCGACGGGTCCACTCCCGGCAGCGGGTGCACCGGCACGTCCGACCAGCGCAGGAGGCCGGTCGCGAGCCCGCGGACCTCGGGCCGGTCGGCGCGGGCCACGGACTTGAACCACACGTGCCGCACGGCCGGCTCGTCCCAGCTGGTGAAGGCGCTCACCGAGTAGGCCGCGGAGGTGATCGCGTCGAAGCTCGCGACGAACGTGTCCCACGGGACGTCCGCCGCGACGTCCTGCCGCACCACGTACGCCGGGACGGTGCGCAGCTCGACGCGCGTCACGACGCCCAGCGCCCCGAGCGACACGACCGTGCCGGGGAAGACGTCGGGGTCGCTCTCGCGGGTGATGCGCCGCAGCTCGCCGCCCGGCGTCATGATCTCCAGGCCCTCGACCGCGCTCGCGAGGCTCTGGTTCGTGTCGCCGGAGCCGTGCGTGGCCGTGGCGACCGCGCCCGCCACGGAGATGTGCGGCAGGGACGCCAGGTTGCCCAGCGCGCGGCCGGTCGCGTGCAGGGCACGGGACACCTCGCCGTAGCGCAGGCCGGCGTTCACGGACACGACGTCGCCCTCGTCCCCGCCGTCCGGCGTCAGCGGCTCCACCGCGGGCCGGCCGTCGTCGAGCCCGTCCACCTGGACGTGCACGCCGTCCGTGTCGGCGACGTCGTTGAACGAGTGGCGCGACCCCAGCGCGCGCACCGGGCCGCCGGCGGTGAGCACGTCGGCGAGCTCCTCCAGCGACGCGGGGCGCACGACGGAGCGTGCGGAGTACGTGAGGTTCCCGGCCCAGTTGAGATGCACGGGACCACCCTGCCATCCGGAGAGCAGGTTCGGCGGCACGGTCCAGGTTCAGCCCCGGTACACGTCGAGGTCGGCGACCGCCGCGTCCAGGGCGGCGCGCTCGGCCCGGGTCGGGTCGCGCAGCCACTGCACGTCGACGCCGCCCCGCCCGGCGCCCGGCGGCCAGCGCCAGCGCCCCGCCACCACGCCGTCCACCGCCACGCAGTGCACGAACGCGCCGGACCGGTCCGGCGGCGGCAGCGCCGGGTCGAGGACGACGTGGCGCGTCTCCCGGTAGGAGATCAGCAGCTCGTCGTACGCCTGGAGCAGGTCGACGACGGGTTCGCGGCCGACGCCGTCTCCCCCGCCATCGCCCCCGCGGTCGCCGCCACCGAGCCAGCGGTCCGCCGTCGCGGCCGTCGCGACGAGCACGAGGCCCTCGAGCTCCCCCGTGCCCGCGACCTGCACGACCTCGCCCGCGTCGGTGAGGGCGGCCAGCACGGGCCGGAGGTCGCGGACGGTGACGTCGGCCCACAGCCGCAGGTCGTTGAGGGTCGCGAAGCCGCGCCCGGGCAGGTAGCGACGCCACAGCTCGACGACGGCCGCCTGGGCGTCGAACCGCTCGCCCAGCGGCCCGTAGCCCGCGGGGACGCGGTCGTCGAAGGTCGCGTACGACTGGTGCTGCAGCTCCTTGCCGGCCGGGGGCGGCCCGCTGATCACGAGGCGCCGCAGCTCCGCGTGCATGAGCATCTGGGTGAACGCGAGGCCGGGGGCGTCGGGGTCGAGCACGCCGCGTGCGACCAGCTCGGCCTTGATCTCCGCGCGCGTGCGCGGCCCGTCCGCGACGGCGGCGGCGACGGCCTCCGTGCCCGGGCCCAGGTCGCCGAGGTCCCACGCCCGCTCGGTGGACGCCATGAGCCTCTCGACGCGCGGCGCGCTGAGCTCGAGCAGCCAGCGCGCGTCGCGCGGCCGCACCAGGTGCCAGGTGGGGCGCAGCAGGTGGGTGCGCAGCAGCTCGCCGTCGGCGAGCGCCGTGTTCAGGGCGGCGCGGCCGGGGCGCGAGGACGGCGCGACCCGCCGGGAGAGGCCCCACAACGCGGGCTGCAGCTCCTGCCCCTGCACCGCGAGGAGCGCGTCGACGACGGCGGTCGCGTCGGGCAGGCGCGGCCCGCGCAGGCCCGTGGCGGCGAGGCGGGCGGCCCGCACGAGTGAGCTGTCGACGCCGCCGTCGACGCCGCCGACGTGGACGGTCACCCGGTCAGCCGGCCCGGCCGGCGGGCTCCGCCTCCGCCAGGGGGATGCGGCCGCCCATGCCGACCATGTCCAGCACCTCCGCGACCGCCTCGGACGGCTGGTACAGGCTCACGGAGGTGCCCGTCTCCTGGCCCAGCATGTACACCTGCAGGATGAACGCGACTCCCGAGGAGTCGATGAACGTGACGTCCCGGGTGTCCACGACGATGGGTTGGGTCGTGCCTCGCGCCGCGAGCGCCGCCATCGCGTCGCTCGCCGCCTCGCGCAGCGCCGCGTCGACCTCGCCCCACAGGGTGAGGACGGTCGCCTCGTCGGTGGTCCGGGACGCGATCCCCGAGCTCGGCAGGGGTTCGCTGCTGCTGTCGATGTCCATGTGGTCGAGTTGCTCCCGTGCGTGGGGCCGTGCGGCCTGGGGACGCTGTCTGCGTCCTCTCCGTACAGCGAACGGCCCGCGTCGAGTGTTCCCCCGTCAGGCGGATTCGTCCAGCATCCGGTCAGTCCTGGCGGGTCGACGCCGGACCGGCCGGCGTCGCGCGGGCGGGCCCCGCCGGTCCAGGGTGGTCCAGGTCGGTGACGTCCGCGACCCGGGCGTCGAGGACGCGAGCAAGGTCACCCCCGTCGATCGTCGCCGAGACCCCGTGCCCGCCGCCCCCGACCGACACCGGCCCCGCCTCCGCGATGCGCGAGTCCGCGACCACCGGCCAGGCCGTGAGCGAGCCGAACGGCGTGATGGTGCCGCGCTCGTACCC
>NZ_JBHXAW010000307.1:0-5156 GCF_042726645.1 Isoptericola sp. NPDC060257 | reverse complement strand
CGGCCTCCAGGTCGTGCACGGTGAGCGTGCCGACGTCGCTGACCTCGTGGTCGCGCAGGAAGCCGTACAGCGCCGCGACGTCCGGCAGCCCGTCGGTCTCGCCGGACTCCGGTGCGGTGTTCACCAGCGCGGCATGAACAGGCCGTGCTGGGACCCCGTCAGAGCGAGCGCCGTGCGGCCTCGATGAGGGGTCGGATGCGGTAGGGGATCAGCTCGCCCATCGACAGGGACGTCTCGGTGCGCTCGACGCCGTCGATGGCGAGGATGGCGGCGTCGATGCGGAACAGGTGGTCGGTGTCCCGGCACACGACGTGCACGCGGAGGTCGGCGGCGCCGCTGTGCCCGTACGCCTGCACGACCTCCGGGATCTCGGCCAGCCGGTCGACGATCGCGGGCAGCTCGCGCTGGCGCACGGTGACCTCGAGGAACGCCGTCAGCGGGTGACCCAGGGCCGCGGGGTTGATGCGGCGGTCGAAGTCGAGGAAGGCGCCCGACTCCTCGAGCCGGGTCAGCCGCGCGTGCACCGTGTTCCGGGACAGGCGCAGGCGCTCCGCGAGGGCGGCGACGGTGGCCCGCGGGTCGTCGGCGAGGGCCGTCAGGAGGCTCAGGTCCACGGCGTCGTAGCTGCGCACATCGACCAGCCTAACGGGGCCGGCCTGAGCACTCTGCTCAACGTGTCGCGGGGTGCTGGTCGCACTCTGTGAGCGGCGTTACGTTCGCGGTATCCGGCGCTCGACGCGGAGCGGCCGGCGACACGCGAGGTGAGGCGACGATGCCCAGCACCATGGGTTCGACGTCCCGCGACGACCTGTCACGAGCGGGTGCAGCGCGGGCGGAGACGGCGTCCGGTACGACGGACGGAACGACGACAGACAGCACGAACGGCAGCCCGAGCGGCACCACGAGCGCGGGCACGACGGCGGCCGGCACGACGAGCGCGGCGCGGCCGGGCGACGTCCCGCTCCGCCTGCTCGACGAGAAGGGCGTGCGCCACCCCCACCCGGCGCTCGACCGCTGGCTGACGGATGTCGACGCGGGCACGGACGACGCCCGGGCGGCGCTGCTGGCGCTGTACGAGGAGATGGTCGTGGCCCGGCGCATCGA
The DNA here is from genome assembly GCF_042726645.1 of Isoptericola sp. NPDC060257. Classification (NCBI taxonomy): domain Bacteria; kingdom Bacillati; phylum Actinomycetota; class Actinomycetes; order Micrococcales; family Promicromonosporaceae; genus Isoptericola; species Isoptericola sp. NPDC060257. The sequence goes on along the minus strand of NZ_JBHXAW010000307.1, from coordinate 4,052 downwards.
CGCCGAGGCGACGGCGCTGCAGCGGCAGGGCGAGCTCGCGCTGTGGCCGCCGCTGCAGGGGCAGGAGGCCGCCCAGGTGGGCTCGGCCGCCGCCCTGCGGTCCGACGACTTCGTGTTCTCCAGCTACCGGGAGCACGCCGTCGCCCGCAAGCGCGGCGTCGCCCCCGTGGACCTGCTGCGCGTGTGGCGCGGCATCACCGCGTCGGGCTGGGACCCGTACGCCGTGAACATGGCGACGCCGCAGGTCATCATCGGCGCGCAGGCCCTGCACGGCGTGGGCTACGCGCTGGGGATCCAGGCCGACGTCGAGCGCGGCGTCGTCGACGTGGACGACGACGGCACGGCCGCCGTCGTGGCGTACGTCGGCGACGGCGCGATGAGCCAGGGCGACGTCAACGAGGCGTTCGTCTTCGCGGCGACGTGGCAGGTGCCGCTGGTGCTGTTCTGCCAGAACAACCAGTGGGCGATCTCCGAGCCGGTGACGCTGCAGTCGGGCGTGCCGCTGGTGCGCCGGGCGGACGGCTTCGGCGTCCCCGGCGTGCGCGTGGACGGCAACGACGTCCTCGCCGTCCTCGCCGTGACGCGCGAGGCGCTGCACCGGGCGCGCACCGGCGGGGGCCCGACGTTCGTCGAGGCCGTGACCTACCGGATGGGCCCGCACACCACCGCCGACGACCCCACCCGCTACCGCGACGCGTCCGAGCTGGACGCCTGGGCCGAGCGCGACCCGGTCGCGCGGCTCGCCGCGTACCTGCGGGCGGGCGGCCTGCTCGCCGACGACGACGAGGCGCGGGTGCGCGCCGCGGCCGACGCCGTCGCCGCCGAGCTGCGGGCCGGCGTCGTCGCCCTGGAGGACCCGCCGCCGCTGAGCGTCTTCGACCACGTGTACGCCGAGCCGCACCCGACCGTGGCGGCCGAGCGGGCGGAGCATGCGGCCTACCTGGCGGGCTTCGCCGACACGGACACCGACACCACGGGCGGCGACGCCGGACAGAGGGCCGACCGATGACCACCCAGACCCTGACCCTCGCCAAGTCGCTCGGCGCCGGGCTGCGCCGCGCGATGACCGACGACCCGGCCGTCATGGTGCTCGGCGAGGACATCGGCCGCCTCGGCGGCGTGTACCGCGTGACCGACGGGCTGCAGGTGGAGTTCGGCCCGCGCCGCGTGGTGGACACGCCGCTCGCGGAGTCCGGCATCCTCGGCACCGCCGTCGGCCTCGCGTACCGCGGCTACCGGCCCGTGGTGGAGATCCAGTTCGACGGCTTCGTCTACGTGGCGTTCGACCAGATCGTCAGCCAGCTCGCCAAGATGCACGCCCGCACGAACGGCAAGGTGAGGCTGCCCGTGACGATCCGCATCCCCGTCGCGGGCGGCATCGGCGCCGCCGAGCACCACTCCGAGTCTCCGGAGGCGTACTTCGTGCACACGGCCGGGCTGCGCGTGGTGTCGGTGTCGAACCCGCAGGACGCGTCGACCGTCCTGCGCCAGGCGATCGCCTGCGACGACCCGGTCGTGTTCTTCGAGCCCAAGCGGCTCTACCACGTCAAGGGCGAGGTGGACGCGGACCTGCCGCTCGACGACGCGCCGCCGATGGGCACCGCGCGGGTGGTCCGGCCGGGCGACGACGTCACGCTCGTGACGTTCGGCTCGCACGTCGCGACGGCGCTCGACGCCGCCACCGCGGCGTCCGACGAGGGCGTCTCGGTCGAGGTGATCGACCTGCGCTCGCTGTCCCCGATCGACCACGACACGATCGCGGCGTCCGTGCGGCGCACCGGGCGGCTCGTCGTGCTGCACGAGGGGCCGCGGCAGGCCGGCGTCGGCGCCGAGATCGCGACGTCGGTCACCGAGCGCTGCTTCGACTTCCTCGAGGCGCCGCCCGCGCGCGTCACCGGCTACGACATCCCGTACCCGCCCGCGAAGCTCGAGGGCAACCAGGTGCCCGACCTCGACCGCGTGCTCGTCGCCGTCGACCGCGTGCTCGGCCGGGTGCCTGCGTCGGGTGCCGGCGTGGAGGTGGGAGCGTGATGGCGACGCGCGAGTTCAAGCTGCCCGACCTGGGCGAGGGGCTGACCGAGTCCGAGGTCGTCGAGTGGCGCGTGGCCGTGGGCGACGCCGTCGAGCTCAACCAGGTGATCGCGGAGGTGGAGACCGCCAAGGCGCTGGTCGAGCTGCCGTCGCCGTGCGCCGGCGTCGTGCGGGTGCTGCACGCCGAGGAGGGGCAGACCGTCGAGGTCGGCGAGCCGCTGGTCACCTTCGACCTGTCCGGACCGGGCGCACCGGAACCTGCCCCTGGTCCTGAGAGCTCGACGGTCTCGGCGGGGGAGGACAGCCCGGAGCCGAACCTCGTCGGGTACGGCGCGCGGCCTGCGCGCACGGGACGCCCGGCTCGGCGACGGCGGCGGGACGACGCCCCGGTCGCCGGCTCGGCTCCCGCCGCGACGACGGGGGCCCCGGCCGCCTCCGCGAACGGGGTCGCGTCCGCCACGTCGTCGGACGGGCACGGGGAACGGCCGCGCTCGACGCCGGTCGTGCGGGCGCTGGCACGCCAGCACGGGATCGACCTCGCCACGGTCACGGGGACCGGCCCGCACGGGCGCATCACGCGCGAGGACGTCGAGTCGGCGTCGTCGGACGCGACGGCGGCGCCCGTGGGCACGACGACGGTCGCCGCGACGGGCACGAGCGAGGAGCGCACCCCCGTGCGCGGGGTGCGCAGGCGCACGGCGGCGGCGATGGTCGCGAGCGCGGCGGCGCCGCAGGCGTCGGTGTTCCTCACCGTGGACGTCACGGCGAGCATGGAGCTGCTGGCCCGGCTCAAGACGCACCCGATGGCGGGCGGTCAGCGGATCACGGTGCTCGCGCTGGTGGCGCGCGCCGTCCTCGCGCTGCTGCCGCAGCACCCCTCGCTCACGAGCCGCTGGGTCGACCTGCCGGACGGCGAGGCGGAGATCGTGCGGTCCGCGCACGTGAACCTCGGCATCGCCGTCGCGACGGACCGCGGGCTGGTCGTGCCGCACGTCCCCGCCGCGGACACGCTGTCGCTCACCGGGCTCGCCGCCGCGCTGACGGACCTCACGGCGACGGCGCGGGCCGGCCGGACCACGCCCGAGCGGCTGATGAACGGGACGCTGACCATCACGAACATCGGCGTCTTCGGGGTCGACTCGGGCACGCCGATCCTCAACCCGGGCGAGCCCGCGATCCTCGGCCTCGGCCAGATGGCGCGCAGGCCGTGGGAGCACGACGGCGAGGTCGCGCTGCGGCAGGTGACGACGCTCAGCCTCACGTTCGACCACCGTGTGGTGGACGGCGAGCAGGGCGCCCGCTTCCTCGCCGAGCTGGGGGCGGTGCTCGCCGACCCGGCGCTCGCCCTGCTGCTGGGCGGGGACGCCCCCGGCCCGGTCCCCGAGGGAGAGGAGCCCGCGTGACCGTCCTCGACTCCGCCGTCGACGCCCGCGCCGACGCCGCCCGCGCCAACGACGAGGCACAGCGGGCGCTCGCGGACCGGCTCCGCGAGCGCACCGCCGTCGCCGCGGAGGGCGGCACCCGGCGCGCCCGCGACCAGCACGTCTCGCGCGGCAAGCTGCTGCCGCGCGACCGCGTGGCACGGCTCCTCGACGAGGGCAGCCCGTTCCTCGAGGTGGCGCCGCTCGCGGCGTTCGGCGTGGACGACGGGGCCTGGCCGGGCGCGGGCGTCATCGCCGGCATCGGGCTGGTGAGCGGGCGGCAGGTGATGGTGGTCTGCAACGACGCGACCGTCAAGGGCGGCACCTACCACCCGCTCACCGTGAAGAAGCACCTGCGGGCGCAGGAGATCGCGCTGGAGAACCGGCTGCCGTGCGTCTACCTCGTGGACTCGGGCGGCGCGTTCCTCCCCCGGCAGGACGAGGTGTTCCCCGACCGCGACCACTTCGGCCGGATCTTCTACCACCAGGCGAGGCTGTCGGCGGCGCGCGTCCCGCAGATCTCGGCCGTGCTGGGCTCGTGCACGGCCGGCGGCGCGTACGTGCCGGCGATGAGCGACGAGACCGTCATCGTGCGGAAGC
>NZ_JBHXAW010000306.1:0-5159 GCF_042726645.1 Isoptericola sp. NPDC060257 | reverse complement strand
ACAGCCACCACCTCGCGGGACTTCTGCTACCTCGCGGAGACCCGTACTACCTCGCGGGGACGACGTGCGGGGCGTCCGGCCCGGCGAGGACGGCGGCGAGGATCGCCTCGATCGCGAACGCCGTCTCCTGCGCGAGGTCGACGGCGTCCGGGTCCAGGAGCCACTGCACCTGCAGGCCGTCCATGACGCCGATGACGGCGCTCGCGGCGCTGCGGGCCCGGGCCTCCTCGAGCGCCACGCCGCGCTCCTGCGCCACCTGCAGGAGGGCCGTGGCGATCTCGCCGCGCAGCACCGTGAAGCGCTCCGTGACCCACGCGGCCGCCGGGTGGCCGTCCGTGACGGACTCTCCGGTGAGCACCGAGTAGGCCTGCACGATGCCGCGCCGGTCGGCGTTGATCCGCGCGGTGGTCATCAGGTGCCGGAACAGGTCGAGCCCGCCGGGGATGTGCTGCCCCTCGAGGTGCTCGACGTCCACCCGGTCGCGGTACTCCAGCACCGCCCACAGGAGCTTGTCCTTGCTGCCGAAGTGGTGCAGCACGCCCGCGTGGGTGATGCCCACCTGCTCCGCGACGTCGACCAGCGACCCCGCGTGGTAGCCCTTCGAGCCGAACACGCGCGTCGCCGCCGCGAGGATCTCCTCGCGCCGCTCCGCCTTCGAGGGGCGGGTCCGTCGCGGGGTGCTGCCGTCTGCCATGGCGTCACCATACTGTGACCTTGCGTTACTTACTTACCTGTCAGTAACTGTGCTTCACTGGGCGCCAGTCGACGCCGACCAGGACGAGGGAGTACCGCCGCGTGTCATCGCAGACCGCTGTCACCAGCACCGACGCCAGCACCGATCGGGAGATCGACGCGCTCGTCGACCTCCTCGGCGTCGAGGAGAAGGCCGCCCTCGTGGTCGGCGCGTCCATGTGGGCGACCCGCGCCGTCGCACGGATCGGGCTCGAGCCCGTCGTCATGTCCGACGGCCCCGTGGGGGTGCGCGACCCGCACGGCCGCGGCACCTCCGCGATGCTGCCCGCGCCGTCGGCGCTCGCGGCCACATGGGACGTCCGCCTGGCGCGCCGGGCGGGGGAGCTGTTCGCGGCCGAGGCCCGCCGGCACGGGGTCGACATGGTCCTGGCGCCGCAGGTCAACCTGCAGCGCACGCCCGTCGGCGGCCGGCACTTCGAGTGCTACTCCGAGGACCCGCACCTCACGGCCGAGGTCGCCGTCGCGCTCGTCGGCGCGGCGCAGGACCGGGGCGTCGGGATGTGCGTGAAGCACTACGTGGCCAACGACTCCGAGACCGACCGCACCCGCTATCTCGCCCGCGTCGACGAGCGGACGCTGCGCGAGGTGTACCTGGCGCCGTTCGAGCGGCTCGTCGCCGCCGGCGCGTGGAGCGTCATGGGCGCGTACAGCGGGGTCGACGACGGCACCACCGCCGCGCCCGCCCTCGAGCACCGCCCCCTGCTCACCGGCGTGCTCAAGGACGAGTGGGGTTTCGACGGTCTGGTCGTGAGCGACTGGGTGGCCACGCAGTCGGTGGCCGCGGCCGTGCACGGCGGGCTCGACCTGCAGATGCCCGGCCCGGACGGGCCGTGGGGGGACGGCCTGCTCGACGCCGTCCGGTCCGGCGAGGTGACGGTCGCCGAGCTCGACGACAAGGTGCGCCGGCTGCTGCGTCTCGCGCACCGCGTCGGGCGGCTCCCGCTGCCGGGCGCCGGCAGCGCCCTCCCGGCGGTCGCGGCCGAGGACCCGGCGCCGCTGCTGCGCGAGCTCGTCGCCCGCTCCGTCGTCGTGCTCAAGGACGACGACGGCCTGGTGCCGCTGGTCGACACGGACGACGGCGCCGCTCCGCTGCGCGTCGCCCTGCTCGGCGCGCACGCCGCGGAGCCGTTCTTCCAGGGCGGGGGCTCGTCGTTCGTGGTCCCCGACCGCCTCACGTACCCCGCGGACGCGCTGCGCGACGCGCTCCCGGCGCGCTCGGTCGTGGACGTCGTCGCCGGGTCGCGCGTGCTGCGCAACCCGCGGGCGCTCGACCTCGCCCGCTGCACCGACCCCGTGACCGGCGCGCCCGGCGTGCGGCTGGAGTGGCTCGGGGCCGACGGCACCGTGCGCCGCGCCGAGACCCGGACCGCCTGGGAGGGCTGGTGCGCCGACGTCGGCCCCGACGACGCCGCCCTGCGGCTCACCGCCCGTGTGCGCACCGACGAGCCGGGCGCCCACGAGCTGGGGGTCGGCACGGTGGGCGTGCACCGGGTCGCGGTGGACGGCCGGACGGCGTCCGCGGGCGACGTCGTCGTCGACGAGGACGTCATCCTCGCCTCGGGTCACAACCACCCCCTCGCCGCGACGCTGGCCGTCGAGGGCGGCGCGGACGGCGCCCTCCTGGAGGCGGAGCTGCAGGTGGTGCACCCCGTCGGCTACGACCGGTTCGTGCGCGGTGCGCTGGTGCACCGGCTGCCCGGCCCGTCGGCCGAGGAGGAGCTGGCGGCCGCGGCCGCCGCGGCCCGGGAGGCGGACGTCGCCGTCGTCGTCGTGGGCACCACGCCCGAGGTCGAGTCCGAGGGCTACGACCGTGCCGACCTGGCGCTGCCCGGCAACCAGGACGAGCTGGTGCGGCGCGTGCTGGCCGCCAACCCGCGCACGGTGGTCGTCGTCAACGCGGGCGCGCCCGTGCTGCTGCCCTGGTACGACGAGGCCCCCGCGGTGCTGTGGGCCTGGCTGCCCGGCCAGGAGGCGGGCACCGGGCTCGCGGACGTGCTCGCCGGCGTCACCGAGCCGTCCGGCCGCCTGCCGTGGACGCTGCCCGCGCGCGCCGAGGACGTCCCGGTGCCGCACGCGATCCCCGTCGCCGGCGTCGTCGACTACGCCGAACGGCTCGACGTCGGCTACCGGGCCTGGGAGCGGCGGCTCGGTGCCGGGTCCGGTGCCGGCACGGGCCCCGGGGGCCCGGCGCCCGCCGCCCCCTTCGGTCACGGCCTCGGCTGGACGAGGTGGGACTACGAGGCCGCGGGCCTCGCCGCCCCCGGGCTCGCCCCGGGCGACGCGGACGTCGTCGTGCACGTGACGGTGCGCAACACCGGCGCGCGGCCCGGGCGCGAGGTCGTGCAGGTCTACGTGACCCCGCCGCCCGGCACGGCGGACACCGATCCCGCCCGGCCCGTGCGCTGGCTCGGCGGCTTCGCCGTCGTCGAGGCCGCGCCCGGGGAGCGCGCCACCGCCGACGTGCGCGTGCCGCGCCGTGCCCTCCAGACGTGGGACACCGCCGCCGGCGGCTGGACCACCCCGCCCGGCACCTACCGCCTCACCGCGGGCCGGTCGGTGCGCGACCCGCGGCTCGACGTCGATCTCGTCGTCGCGCCCGACACCCAGCCCTGACCAGCCCTGACCATCCAGCACCGATCACCCGATCACCCACCCAGCGCCCCGCCATCGGCGGCGGGGCTCGTGCAAGGAGGCACACCGTGAGAATCCGCAAGCTCAGCACGGCGGTCGCGAGCGCCGCGGTCGTGGCCATGCTGGCCGCGGCGTGTGGCGGCGGCACCGGCGGGAACAGCCCGTCCGCCTCGTCCGGCGGCGTCGGCACCGAGACCCTGACCGTCGGCATGCCCAACGGCGTGCAGACGGAGAACCAGTCGCCGTTCGCGACCGGCTCGTCCGCGCTCTCGCTCGGTTACGCGTTCGTCATCTACGAGCCGCTCATGATGCGCAACCAGGCCAAGCCGTCCGAGGACCCGGAGCCCTGGCTGGCCGAGAAGATCGAGTGGAACGAGGACTACACGCAGGCCGTGATCACGCCGAGGTCGGGCGTGACCTGGTCGGACGGCGAGGACTTCACCGCCGACGACGTCGCGTTCTCGATCCAGCTGCGCATCGACCACGAGGGCCTCAACGCGGCCGCTCTGCCGTACGACAAGGTCGAGTCCGACGGGACGACCGCGACGGTGTCGTTCACGGCCCCGCAGTACGTGAACCAGTCCAAGCTCTACGACCTGCTCATGGTCCCGGAGCACCTGTGGAAGGACGTCGAGGACCCGACGACGTTCACGAACACCGAGCCGGTCGGGACCGGGCCGTACACGCTCGAGTCGTGGACGCCGCAGGCCGCGACCGTCACGGCGCGCGACGACTACTGGGGCGGGCAGCCCAAGGTCCCCGAGATCCGGTACTCGTCGTACAACGACAACAACGCGCTCACCACGGCCCTCACCACCGGCGAGGCGCAGTGGGGCTGGACGTTCATCGCCGACTACGAGAACGTCTACATCGCGCAGGACCCGGAGCACTACCACCAGTACGCGGCGGCGGGCCTCGGCATCGACGCGCTCTTCCTCAACAACGAGAAGAAGCCGTTCGACGACGTCGCCTTCCGCCAGGCGCTCAACATGGTGATCGACCGGCAGGAGCTGGTGGACGTCGCCACCTCCGGCGTGAACCCGCCGCTGACCAACGCCACCGGCCTGCCGCTGCCCGCCGGCGAGCCGTACCTCTCCGACGCCTACGCGGACGCCGACCTCGCCGTCGACGTCGAGGGGGCCAAGGCGCTGCTGACCGACGCCGGCTACACCTGGGAGGGCGAGAAGCTCGTCGACCCGGACGGCGAGAAGGTCACCTTCGAGCTCACCGACCCGGCCGGATGGAACGACTACCTCACCGCGCTCGACCTCATCAAGAACGCGGCCGCGACGCTCGGCGTGGACGCCACGGTCAACCCGGTGAACCAGGACGGGTGGTTCGCCGACGTCGTCCCGCCGGGCGACTTCCAGGCCACGCTGCACTGGACCGACGGCGGCGCCACCCCCTGGGACATGTACTCCGACCAGTTCGACGGCGCGCAGTACAAGAAGCTCGGCGAGCCGGCCACGTGGAACTTCGGCCGCTTCCAGGACGACGCCGCGACGAAGGCGTTCGCCGACTACGCGGCCGCGACCGACGACGCCGCGCGCGCGGCCGCGATGGACACCATCCAGCAGGTCTACGTGGAGCAGGTGCCGGCCATCCCGATCTGGTCGCGACCCGCCACCGCGCAGTACTCCTCGCTGAACTACGTCGGCTGGCCGTCCGAGGACGACCCGTACAACCAGCCGCAGCCCACGGGGGTCCAGGCGGCCCAGATCGTCATGCACCTGGAGCCCGCGTCCTGATGTCCCTCCACACCACCACCCCCGGGG
>NZ_JBHXAW010000305.1:0-5215 GCF_042726645.1 Isoptericola sp. NPDC060257 | reverse complement strand
CGGCTCCCCCCCCTTGCCTGGGGGGTGCTTTTTCCCCCCCACCCGCGCCGGGGGGGCCTAAAACCCCCCCCCCCTCGACGGCGAAGGGGTGGTCAGCGGGAGCGCGGGTCGTTCCCGGCGCGGGTGCTGACGACGAGGCCGAGCTCATCGGCGACGTCGTCCCAGGCGACGTACGAGAACCCGGTGGCGTCGCCGCGGCCCGGCTCGACGTCGGCGCCGGTCTCCGGCTCGTCGTGGGTGACGAGCAGGCCCTGGCGGTACGGCTCGACGGGGCGGTTCGTCACGGCGAGTCCGTCGGAGCCGTTGACCTCGTCCACGCCGCCCGTCCCCGCGACGCGGAAGGAGCCGACGGCCTGGTTGCGGCCCGTCGTGGAGTAGACGGCGTAGGTGTCGTCGCCCTGGCTGGACACGATGACGTACCCCGCGCGGCCGGGCCCGTGGTAGACGTCGACCCCCTCCGCGTCGGCGGTGAGCAGGTCGCCGCCGAACGGGTTCGCGGCGACGGCCTCCGCCTCGGACGAGCCGTCGGCGGGGGAGCACTCCTCGGTCTCGGGGTCGTAGGCGTCCTCGACGCCGAAGTCGGTGACCGTGTCGACGAGCCGCGGCTCGCCGGACCCCAGCGGCAGCGGCAGGCGCCACAGGCCGACGTCCTCCTGCGCGGCGTACAGGGTGCCGGTGCGCTGGTCGACGGAGAGCCCCTCGAGCTGCGGCCCCACGCCCGGCTCCTCGCACGCCGTCCACGTGCTGCCGTCGGGCAGGTCGAACGACGCGGGCAGGTCGAGGTGGTCGACGTCCGTGTACCCGACCTTGCCGTCGGCGCGGGGGACGAGGCGGGCCGTCGCGACCGCCGTCGTGCCCTCCTGCGTGACGACCGCGTACGCCTCGCCGTCGCGGGGCTGCCACACCGCCAGCCCGTACGCGGTGTGCTCGGAGTCGACGCCCGCCCGGTCGGGCTGGAAGAGGAACGGCTGCTCCGCCGCGGTGATCTCGGTGAGCGGCACGTCGGCGGCGGCGCCGTCCGGGTCGACCGCGAAGAACCGGAGCTGGTCGTTGTACCGGTCGGACACCACGGCGACGTCCACGGTCTCGCCGCCCACGCGCAGGCCGTAGGCGAGGTCCACGTTGTTGTACCGGCCGGCGACGCCGTCCGCCCGCGGCGCCGGGTCCGCGGCCAGCGCCTGCAGCTCGCGGCCGGCCGTGTCGTACACGCGCAGGCCGCCCTCCTTGGCGGTCGCGAGGACCAGCGAGTCCCGGGAGCCGCCCGGGTGCACCCAGATCGCGGGGTCGTCGCCGGACGCGTCGCCGCCCGCCTCGTCGTCGTACAGCACGGGCGTCTCGACGTCGGTCGTCACGGTCGCGACGTCGCGACCGGGGCGGTCGTGGCCGTGACCGGGCCCGTGGCCCCACGCCGCGGACGCGGGCACGACGGCGAGGGCGGGGAGCAGCAGCAGCGCCGGCAGGGCGCGTCGGGGGGATCGCATGGACCCCGAGCGTGCCGGGCGCCGTTGGCCGGGCGGTGGCGCCCTCGTGAACGGTGGCCGAACACCCGCCCGGGTCAGGGCCGCGCGGAGAACCGCTCCAGCAGGTCGGCGTGGCCGGAGCAGACGAGCAGGTCGTTGGCGCTCACGCGCGTCTCGGGCGTCGCGTACTGGAACTCCACGCCGGGCGACTTCACGCCGATGACGGTGACGCCGTACCGCTTGCGGATGTCCGACTGGGCGAGCGTGAAGCCCTGCATCTCCTTCGGCGGCCGCATCTTGACGATGGTGAAGCCGTCCTCCACCTCGATGTAGTCGAGCATCTTGCCGCTCACGAGGTGCGCCACGCGGGAGCCGGCGTCGGCCTCGGGGTAGACGACGTGGTGCGCGCCGATGCGGGTGAGGATGCGGCCGTGCTCCGCGGAGATCGCCTTGGCCCAGATCTGCGGCGTGCCGAGGTCCACCAGGTTGGCGGTGATGAGCACCGACGCCTCGAGCTCCGTGCCGACGCCGACCACGGCGACGCCGAAGTCCTTGGCGCCGAGCTGGACCAGGGCCTCCGACTCCGAGGCGTCCGCCTCGACCAGGGGCAGGCGACCGGACCACTGCGCGACGAGCTTCTCGTCACGCTCGACGGCGAGCACGTCCTGACCGAGCCGGTCCAGCACCGTCGCGAGGGAGGAGCCGAAGCGGCCCAGGCCGATCACGAGCACGCCCGCGTCGCGCGCGGGTGCCTTCTTGTCCGCCACGGTTCTCCTCTGTCGGCCGGGTCGCCGGCCGGGTCGTCGGTACGGGTCACCCGATGATCGGGCGCTCCTCGGGGAAGCGTACGATGCGTCGCCGGTCGCGCAGGGCCAGGGCGCCGAGCAGCGAGATGACGCCCACGCGGCCGACGAACATGAGACCCGCGAGCAGGTACTTCGCGCCGTCGGGCAGGGCCGCGGTGACGCCGGTGGACAGGCCCACGGTGGCGTAGGCGGAGATCACCTCGAACAGCGCCTCGGACAGCCGCAGGTCGGTCATGCGCAGCAGCGCGAGGCACGAGACGAGCACGGCGGTGGCGCCCACGAAGACCACCGCGATGGACAGCCGCAGGGTGTCGCGGGGGATGCGCCGGCCGAACACCTCGGTGTCGGCGTCGCCGCGCGCCTCGGCGACGATCGCGAGCAGCATGACGGCGAACGTCGTGACCTTGATGCCGCCCGCGGTCGACGCCGAGCCGCCGCCCACGAACATCAGGGCGTCCGTGAGCAGCCACGTCTCCTGGGTCATCTCGTGCACGGGCACGGAGCTGAACCCGGCCGACCGCGGCATCACCGACGCGAAGACCGACGACAGGATCTTGGTGGAGAAGCTCTGCTCGCCGAAGGTGGCGGGGTTGTTCCACTCCAGCGCGCCGATGAGGATCGCCCCGGACACGAGGAGCGCGAGGCTCGTGGTCACGGTGAGCTTGGTGTGCAGCGACAGGGCCCGCACCCAGTGCTTGTGCTTGCGCCGGCGGTTGGTGATCACGTTGAGGATGACGGGGAAGCCGAGCGAGCCGATGAACACGCCGAGCGCGATCGGCACCAGCACGAACCAGTCCGACGCGAAGGGGAGCAGGCCGTCCGGGGTGGGCACGAAGCCGGCGTTGTTGAACGACGAGATGCCGTAGAACAGGGCGTGCCACGCGGCGGTCCCGGCGTGGTCGCCGAGGACGAGGAACCGGGGGAACAGCAGCAGCGACAGGATCAGCTCGATGCTGGTGGCGGTGATGATGATCGTCTGCAGGAGGGCGCCGACCTCGCCGAGCCGCTCCGTCTTCGTCTCCGAGGCGGTGAGGAGCTTCTGCGTGAGGCCCAGCCGGCGCGACACGGCGAGGCCCAGCAGCGAGGCGAGCGTCATCACGCCCAGGCCGCCCACCTTGATGCCCACGAGGATGACGACGTGCCCGAACTCCGACCAGTAGGTCGCGGTGTCCTGCACGACGAGGCCCGTGACGCAGACGGCCGAGGTCGCCGTGAAGAGGGCGTCGACGACGGAGGCGCCGCGGCCGGACGCCGTCGCCCAGGGGGTGAGGAGCAGCAGCCAGATGACGGTGATGACGGCGGCGAACACCGTCATCGCGAGCCGGGCGGGGTACTCGCGGGCGGCGCGGTTCGCCCATCCGCGCAGCGCGAGCGCGCGACCGCCCCAGCTCCCCGGCACCCTGTCCCCTTCCGCCCCTCAGTCGCTGGGCACAGCCTGCCACGGCGTCGGCTACCGTGACGGGATGCGCGTCGCCCGGCTGCTGTGGAGCCCCGAGCTCCTGCGTTACGACTTCGGCCCCGGGCACCCCATGGCGCCCGCCCGCCTCGACCTCACGATGCGGCTCGTGGCGGACCTCGGCCTGCTCGACGAGCCCACGCTGGAGCTCGCGGACGTCGAGCCCGCCCCCGACGCGCTCATCGAGACGGTGCACGACGCCGCCTACGTCGCAGCGGTGCGGCGCGCGGCCGCCGACGGCACCGCCGACCCGGCGCGCGGCCTCGGCACCGAGGACGACCCGGTGTTCCCGGCGATGCACGAGGCCGCGGCGCGCCTCGTGGCGGCGTCGGTGGACGCGGCGGAGTCGGTCTGGTCGGGGCACGTGGCCCACGGCGTGAACATCGCGGGCGGCATGCACCACGCCCAGCGCGGCGCGGCGTCCGGCTTCTGCATCTACAACGACGCCGCGGCGGCCGTGCGGCGCCTGCTCGACCTCGGGGCCGAGCGGGTCGCGTACGTCGACCTGGACGCGCACCACGGCGACGGTGTCGAGGCGATCTTCTGGGACGACCCGCGGGTGCTCACCGTCTCCGTGCACCAGGACGGGCACACGCTCTTCCCGGGCAGCGGGAACGCCGGCGACACGGGCGGGACGGCGGCCCAGGGCACCGCGGTGAACGTGGCGCTGCCGCCGCGCACCGACGGCGCGCACTGGCTGCGCGCGGTGGACGCCGTCGTGCCCGCCGTGGTGCGCGAGTTCCGGCCGCAGGTGATCGTGTCGCAGCACGGCTGCGACGCGCACGGCAACGACCCGCTCACCGACCTGAACGTGGGCGTCGCCGCGCAGCGGACGGCCGCGCGCTGGGTGCACGAGCTCGCGCACGAGCTGGCCGACGGCCGCTGGGTCGCCCTCGGTGGCGGCGGGTACGCGGTGGTCGACGTGGTGCCGCTGGTGTGGGCGAGCCTGGTGGCGGAGGCGGCGCACGCGCCGCTGGCGATCGGCATCGAGCTGCCGGAGTCCTGGCGGCGGGAGGTCGAGGAGCTGTCCGGGCTGGACCCGGCCGAGCGCCTGGGCAGCGGCGACGTCGAGTGGCGACCCTGGTCGGACGGCTACGACCCGGCCGACGACGTCGACCGCGCGGTCCTCGCCACCCGGCGGCACGTGTTCCCCGTGTGGGGCCTCGACCCGTACCGCGACTGACGTCACGACGCCGGTCGGACGGGCGCCGGTCGGGAGGGCGCCGGGCATCGGGTACCCTGGGGGACGGACTTTTCCGCGTTGGTCGGCTGCTCCTGGAGACAGGGCTCCTGGGACCAACCGTGTTCCACCGACCGACAAGCATTGTGAGGACCTCATGGGCTCCGTCATCAAGAAGCGCCGCAAGCGCATGGCGAAGAAGAAGCACCGCAAGCTGCTGCGGAAGACGCGTCACCAGCGTCGCAACAAGAAGTGACGCCGTCCGCCTGACGGCGGACAGCGTGCACGAACGGGCCCGGCACCTCCACGGAGG
>NZ_JBHXAW010000304.1:0-5229 GCF_042726645.1 Isoptericola sp. NPDC060257 | reverse complement strand
TTATTGCTGGGTCTGGTGGGCGCGTATTTGTTTATACGAGACTGGCCCCCCGCAAATCCGGGGGGGGCGGGGCCGGGGGGCCGGCCCCACCGGGACGATCAGATCGTCTCGCCCGGGTTCTCGTCCGAGAGCCCGGCCGGCGTCGTCTTCTGCACGTGCAGCAGGAACTCGACGTTGGTCTTGGTCTTCTTGAGCTGGCCGAGCAGCAGCTCGATCGCCTGCTGCTGGTCGAGCGCGCCCATGACGCGGCGCAGCTTGTAGACGATGCCCAGCTCGTCCTTCGACATGAGGATCTCCTCGCGCCGGGTGCCGGACGCGTTGACGTCCACCGCCGGGAAGATCCGCTTGTCCGCGAGGTTGCGGGAGAGGCGCAGCTCCATGTTGCCGGTGCCCTTGAACTCCTCGAAGATCACCTCGTCCATCTTCGAGCCCGTCTCCACGAGCGCCGAGGCGAGGATGGTCAGCGAGCCGCCGTTCTCGATGTTGCGCGCCGCGCCGAAGAACTTCTTCGGCGGGTAGAGCGCCGCGGCGTCCACACCACCGGACAGGATGCGGCCCGACGCCGGCGCCGCGAGGTTGTAGGCACGCGACAGGCGGGTGAGCGAGTCGAGCAGCACGACGACGTCCTGGCCCAGCTCGACCAGGCGCTTGGCCCGCTCGATGGCGAGCTCCGCGACGATCGTGTGGTCCGACGCGGGGCGGTCGAACGTCGAGGCGATGACCTCGCCCTTGACCGTCCGCTCCATGTCGGTGACCTCTTCGGGCCGCTCGTCCACGAGCACCACCATGAGGTGGACCTCGGGGTTGTTCGCGGTGATCGCGTTGGCGATCTGCTGCATGATGATCGTCTTGCCGGCCTTGGGCGGCGCGACGATGAGGCCGCGCTGGCCCTTGCCGATCGGGGCGACGATGTCGATCACGCGCGGCGTGAGACGGGTGGCCTCCGGGTTCTCCAGCCGCAGCCGCTCCTGCGGGTACAGCGGCGTCAGCTTGGTGAATTCGGGGCGCTGGCGCGCCTCCTCCGGCGTCATGCCGTTGACGGAGTCCAGCCGCACGAGCGCGTTGAACTTGCTACGGACGTTCTTGCCCGCCGGCGGCTCCTCGCCCTCGCGGGGCTGACGGATGGCACCGACGATCGCGTCGCCGCGGCGCAGGCCGGACTTCTTCACCTGGTTGAGGGAGACGTAGACGTCACCCGCCCCGGGCAGGTAGCCGCTCGTGCGCACGAAGGCGTAGTTGTCGAGGATGTCGAGCACGCCGGCGACCGGCAGCAGCACGTCGTCCTCGCGCACCTCGACGTCGTCCAGGCCGGCGACGTCCGGGCCGCCCGCACGGCCGCCGCGGTTGCGCTTGCGGTCCCGGCCGCGGTCGCGACCCCGGCGACGGCGCGAACCGCGCTCGTCGTCGTCGTCCCGTCGCGGGCGCTCGTCACGCTGGCCGCCCTGGGCGCCCGAGCGCTGCTGCTGGCCGGAGCCGTCGTTGCCGCGCCCCTGGCCCGAGCGCTGGCCGTCGCCCTCGCCCTGCCCCTGGCCGGCGTTCTGGCCGTTGCCGTTCTGCCCGTTGCCGGACCGGCGGCCGCCGCGCTCGCGCGGGGCCGCGACGGCCTCCGCAAGCTGGGCGAGGCGCGCCTCGCGGTCGGCGTCGTTCTGCTGGCCGCGCTGCTCGCCGCCGCGCTGCTCGTCCCTGGCGGGCTGCTGCTCGGCGGGCGCCTCCGCCGCGCGCTGCTGCGGCGCGGCGTCTCCCTCGGCCGAGCCGGCGGAGCGGGTGGCCCGGCGCGAGCGGCGCGGGGCCTCGGCCCCGTCGGCGCGCGGGGCGCGGGCGTCGCCCGAGGCCTGCCCGGAGCCCTGCTCGGCCGGCGACTGGGCCGGGGCGTCGCTGCGGACCGTCGGCGCCACGGCGGTCGCCGCGGCGACCGGGGCACCGGCGGTGCGCGCGCCCTGGCCGCGGGCGGCCCGGATCGCGTCCTGCAGGTCGCTCTTGCGCATCCGGGACGTGCCCTTGACGCCCATGCCGGAGGCCAGCGCCTGGAGCTCGGCCAGACGCATCGAGCTCAGGTTCCCGGATGCGGCGGCGCCGTTCCGGCTGTCGGTGGTGTTCGTCACGAAGGACCCTTCCCCCTCGTATGCGGCCCGCAGATCTCGGGGCCGGGGTGGTTGCCGTCCGGCGCGGGGAGCGCCGAGACGCGTGGAACCTCGCATCAGTGGTACGACGACGTCGGCTGGCGGGGTTGGTGTTTCACCCTCTCGCGGGACTGGCGCGGCGGTCCTGCACCGCATCGCGACCACCGAGGCACCTGGCTCTGACCGGGCACGCTGGCGCGCCGTGCGGTGGAGAGGGGGTGCCCTCGCGGTCGATCCCGAAGGCTCACCGCATCATATCACCTCACACCCGGCCCCAGGCCGACGCGCCGGCCGTCACGCGGCGCGCCACCGCGCCGTCGTGGTCCACCCCCGGGCGCAGCGCGCGCCAGCCCGCCACGTCGTCGACGAGGTCGGCCAGCACGGCGTCGAGCCGGTCCGTGCCGTCGCCCGCGGTGAGCACGAGGACCGTGGGCCCCGCCCCGGAGATGGTGGCCGCGAGCCCCTCGGCGCGCAGGGCGCGCAGCAGCTCGGCCGAGCCCGCCATCACGCTCGCGCGGTAGTCCTGGTGCAGCCGGTCCTCGGTGGCGTCGAGCAGCAGCTCCGGGCGCCGCGCCAGCGCCTCGACGAGCAGCCCCGCGCGCCCGGCGGTGAACGCCGCGTCGCCGTGCGGCACCTCCCCCGGGAGCACGCCCCGGGCGCGGCTCGTGGCCAGGCGGGCGTCGGGCACCAGGACGGTGGCCTCGATGCGGTCGTCGACGTCCAGGTCCACGGCGCGGGGGCCGTCGCCCGACCGCCACGCCAGCGTCGCGCCACCCCGGATCGCGGGGGCCGCGTTGTCGGGGTGGCCCTCGAACTCCGTCGCGATCCGCAGCACCGCGGCCGCGTCCAGGACGTGGGGGTCGGCGAGGAGCGCACGCGCCGCGACGATGCCCGACACGACGGCCGCCGACGACGAGCCCAGGCCCCGCGCGTGCGGGATGCGGTTGACGCACCGCAGCCGCAGGCCGGTCCGGGGCGCCCCGGCGAGCTCGAGCGTGTGCCGCAGGGCGCGCACGACGAGATGGTCGTCGCCGAGCGGCACCTCCCCCGCCCCCTGCCCCTCGACCTCGATGACGACGTCGTCGCTCGCGAGGAGCTCGACCTCCAGGTCGTCGTACAGCGCGAGGGCCAGGCCCATCGCGTCGAACCCCGGGCCCAGGTTGGCGCTGGTCGCGGGAACACGGACCAGCACGTGGTCGGCGCCGAGCTGCATGCGCGTCTCCCTCTCGGGGCTCGGTCGGAACGGTGTCGGGCGGGAGGGGCTCAGCCGAGGCCGAGCGCGTCGGCGATGGAGACGACGTCGGCGCTCACGCGCGTCGGGGTCACCTCGCCGCCGTCCGGCGTGCGCAGCGCCCACTGCGGGTCCTTGAGCCCGTGGCCGGTGACCGTCACGACGACCCGGGCCCCGGCGGGGACCAGGCCGCGCTCGGCGCGGGCGAGCAGGCCCGCGACGCCGGACGCGGAGGCCGGCTCGACGAACACGCCGACCTCGGCGGACAGGACGCGGTGCGCGGCGAGGATCTGCTCGTCGGTGACCGACTCGATCACGCCGCCGGACGTGTCGCGGGCGGCCTCCGCCTGCTCCCACGACGCCGGGTTGCCGATGCGGATCGCGGTGGCGATCGTCTCCGGCTGGTCGACGGGGTGCCCCAGGACGATCGGCGCGGCGCCGGCGGCCTGGAAGCCCCACATCTGCGGCGTGCGGGTCGCGACCGCGCCGTGCGCGGCGCCGTCGTCCAGGCCCGCGTACTCGCGGTAGCCCTTCCAGTACGCGGTGATGTTGCCCGCGTTGCCCACCGGGAGGCAGTGGATGTCCGGGGCGTCGCCCAGGGCGTCGACGACCTCGAACGCCGCCGTCTTCTGCCCCTCGATGCGGTCGGGGTTCACGGAGTTCACCAGCTCGACCGGGTACACCTCGGCGAGCTTGCGCGCCGCGATCAGGCAGTCGTCGAAGTTGCCGTCCACCTGCAGCAGGCGGGCGCCGTGCGCGATCGCCTGGCTGAGCTTGCCCATCGCGATCTTGCCGTCCGGCACGAGCACGGCGCACGTCATGCCGGCACGGGTCGCGTATGCCGCCGCCGAGGCGGACGTGTTGCCGGTCGAGGCGCACACGACGGCCTTCGCGCCGCGGCCCGCGGCCGCGGAGATCGCCGTCGTCATGCCGCGGTCCTTGAACGACCCGGTCGGGTTCATGCCCTCGACCTTGACGTAGACGTCGGCGCCGGTGCGGTCCGACAGCGCGGGGGCGGCCACGAGCGGGGTGCCGCCCTCGCCGAGCGTCACGATCCGCTCCGCCACGTGGGCGGGCAGCCGGTCGGCGTACTCGGTGATGACACCGCGCCACTGGTGGGCAGGCTGGGGCGTCGGCATGTCAGGCTCCCTCGACTCGCAGGACGGACGTGATCTCGTGCACCGGCTCGAGGCCGCGCACGGCCGCGACCGTCGCGGCGAGCGACGCCTCGCGGGCGGAGTGCGTGGTGAGCAGCAGCGCGGCGGTGCCCTCGGCGACGTCGACGGCGTACGGCTCGTCGGGCGCCTGGCGGACGGTGTCGATCGACACGCCGTGGTCGGCGAGCACCTGCGCCACCTGCGCGAGGACGCCGGGGCGGTCCGCCACGACGAGGCGGACCTGGTAGCGCGTGACGGCGGCGTCGTGCGGCAGCACCGGCAGCGACGCGTACGCGGACTCGCGCGGCCCGCGACCGCCGACCATCCGGTCGCGCGCGGCCGACACGAGGTCGCCGAGCACGGCGGACGACGTCGGGCGGCCGCCCGCGCCCTGCCCGTAGAACATGAGCGGGCCGGCGTCGTCGGCCTCGACGAAGACCGCGTTGAACGCGCCGCGCACCGCGGCGAGCGGGTGCGCGGCCGGCACGAGCGCGGGGTGCACCCGCACGGACACGCCTTCGGCGGTCTGCTCCGCGATCGCCAGCAGCTTCACGACGTGCCCGGTCTGCTGCGCGGCGGCGACGTCGGCAGCGGTCACACGGGTGATGCCCTCGCACGCGACCTGCGCCAGCGAGACCCGGGTGTGGAACGCGAGCGACGCGAGGATCGCGGCCTTCGCCGCGGCGTCGTGCCCCTCGACGTCGGCCGTGGGGTCGGCCTC
>NZ_JBHXAW010000303.1:0-5229 GCF_042726645.1 Isoptericola sp. NPDC060257 | reverse complement strand
GGCCAGTCCCACGCCGGCGGCGGCGGCGCCGCCCGCGCCGAGCAGCGCGAGCAGCTGCCGTCTGGTGAGCTCCATCGCTCTCCTCCTCCGCGCCCGTCGGGCGCCGTGTCCTCCGTGTCCTGCCCGCGGGCGGCGGTGCCCGCGGGGGCGGGGCGCCCGCGTCGGGCGCCCCGCGTGAGGTGCTGCCGGTCAGGCCACGGGGATCCAGACCCGCATGGCCTGGGGGCCGCGGTTGGCCCACAGGTGGTACGGGACCGCCCGCAGCGTCACCGCGCCGGTCACGGGCGGGGCTGGCGTCTCCGCCGGCCGGTACGGGCCGGCGCCCACGGGCGACGCGGGCCGGGACCGCACGGACCCGGTCGCCGTCACCACGACCGTCCCGCCGAGCAGGTCGGGACGGTCCTCCTCGCCCAGGGGCCCGGCGACGTCGATCAGGACGTCGTCCACGACGGCGCACCCGTCCTGGTCCTCCTGCTCCAGCGCGTACACGAGCGGGCCGCGCTCGATCGCGACGCAGCCGCGCACGTCGTCGACCCGCGGGTCCGCGGCCGTCAGGCGGGGCGCCACGGGCAGCTCCAGCACGACGACGTCCCCGGCCGCGAGCGCCCGGCCCACGGTGGCGTAGCCACCGGCCGCGACGGGGGCGCCGTCGAGCGTGGCGCCCTCGGCCCAGCCCGGCACCCGCAGCGCGAGCCCGGCTCCCGTGTGCGCCTCCTCGACGTGCAGGGTCACCCGGCCGGTGTACGGGTACCCCGTCTCGACACGGACGCGCAGCGCGCCGCCGGGCAGGTCGGCGGCGATCGTGCCGGGTGCGTACTGGTGCACCTGGAGCGCGTCGTCGGCGACCGTCGCGAGGTACCCCTCGAGGCTCGACAGCGTCCGCATGATGTTGGGCGGGCAGCAGGCGCAGCCGAACCACGGCCGGCGCCCGGCGGCGGGATTGCGCTCCTCCTCCGCGTGCGCGCCGGTGCGCACCTGCAGCGGGTTGACGTAGAAGTACTCCGTGCCCCCCAGGGAGAGCCCGGAGAGGAAGCCGTTGAGCAGCATCCGCTCGATCTGGTCGGCGTAGCGCGCGTCGCCCGTGGCGAGCAGCAGGCGCCAGGCCCACTGCACGGCGCCGATGGCGGCGCACGTCTCGGCGTAGGCGCGGTCGTTGGGCAGCTCGTGCGGGTCGCCGAACGCCTCGCCGTCCCAGCGGGAGCCGAGCCCGCCCGTGAGGTACTGCTTGCCGTCGACCATCGCCGCGTACTGCGCCTCGAGCGCCGCGAGGAGCTCGCGGTCGTCCGTCTCGACCGCGACGTCGGTGGCGCCCGCGCCGAGGTAGACGGCGCGCACGGCGTGCCCCTCGACGGTCGTCGCCTCGCGGACACGGACCCGGTCGGAGAAGTAGGTGGGCTGCTTGCCGTGGGCCGCGATGATCCCCGTGCCGCGGGCGTCGACGAACCAGCGCGCCAGGTCCAGGTACGCCCGCGTGCCGGTCTCCCGGTAGAGCTCCACGAGCGCGGTCTCGATCACCGGGTGCCCGTCGACCTCGCGCAGCTGACCCTCGCCGTCGCCGAAGGTCTCGACGAGGTGGTCCGCGAGCCGGACGGCGACGTCGAGCAGCTCGCGCCGCCCGGTGGCCCGCACCTGCGCGACCGCGGCCTGCATCAGGTGCCCCGCGCAGTAGTGCTCGTGGCTCCACGGCAGGTCGGAGTACCGCTCCACGCCGCGCAGCTGCGGCACCGAGTCGAGGTAGCCGTCCGGCGCCTGGGCGCCGGCGACGGCCCGGGTGACCTCGAGGATGTCGGCCAGCAGCGCCTCGTCGGGCTCGCGCCCGTACTCCCAGGCCGCGGCCTCGAGCCACTTGTGCACGTCGGAGTCCGCGAAGATCGGCCCCTGCGCCTCGCCCTCGGCCAGCCCGGCGGCGATCTCGAGGTTGCGCAGGTTCCCGTACTCGCGCAGGTGCCCCAGGCCCTCGGGCACCGAGGCGTCGCGGTTGACGCGGAGTCGGTGACCCCACAGCCCGCCCTGGAGGGTCGCGCTGCCCGGCGGCAGCGGCCGCAGGCTGCTGATCGCCGAGGCTGTGGGCTCGGCAGGGCCGCGAGCGGTCCGGAGCGTCGTCGTCGTCATGCACCTCTCCCTTGAGGAAGGAAACTAGGAATCCGTTTTCCTCACGGTAGGGAGCGTTGCGCGAGTCGTCAAGCACCTGCCCGACAGGTGGAATCGCGTACCATCGGCAGCGCCGCCCGCCATCCCGCGGAACGGCAGGAATCCTCGAGGAGGCCTCATGGCGGAGACTCCGGGCGTCGTGCGGATCACGGACGTCGCCGCGCTGGCAGGGGTGTCCCCCAGCACCGTGTCGAAGGCGCTCAACGACACCGGCTCCCTGCGACCCGCGACCCGTGCCCGCGTGCGCGAGGCGGCGGAACGGCTGGGCTTCGTGCCCGACGCGCAGGCGCGGTCGCTGTCGGCGCGGCGCAGCTTCACCGTCGGCCTGCTGAGCACGGACTCGGCCGGCCGCTTCTCGCTGCCGGTGGTCCTCGGCGCCGAGAACGCGCTCGTCGGCGGTCAGATCTCGGCGCTGCTGGCCACGGCCCGGCACGACGCCGTCCGCGAGCAGCACCACGTCCGCAGCCTCGTCGCGCGGCGCGTGGACGGGATCATCGTCACGGGCCGCACCACCGATCCCCGGCCGCCCATCCGGGTGCCGATGCCGGTCGTCTACGCCTTCGCACCGTCGCAGGACCTGGACGACGCGTCCGTCGTGCCCGACGACGCCGCCGGGATGACCGCCGTCGCGGAGCACCTGCTCTCCCTCGGCCGCGCCCGGGTCGCCTACGTCGGCGGTCGCGGTGACCAGGCGGCCTCCGTGCAGCGGCACGCCGCCCTGGCCGACGCCCTCGCGGCGCGCGGCGGCGTGATCGTCGGCGAGCCGCGGTTCGGCGAGTGGTCCGAGCGCTGGGGGCGGCTGGCCGTCGACCTCCTCCTCGGCGACCACCGGGCCGGCGAGCCGTTGCCGGTCGACGCCATCGCGTTCGCCTCCGACCAGATCGCCCGCGGCGGCTGCGACCGCCTGCGCGACCGCGGCGTGCGCGTGCCCGAGGACGTGGCCGTGACCGGCTACGACGACTGGGACGTCATGGCGCTCGCCAGCCGCCCGCCCCTGACCACCGTGGACCCCCAGCTCGACCGGATGGGGCAGCGCGCCGCCGAGCTCCTGCTGGCCGCGATCGACGGGCGGCCCGCGCACGGCACGGAGCTCTCCCCGCCACGCCTCGTCGTGCGGGGCTCGACCGCCGGGGACGCCTGAGCCGGGAGCCGCGTCAGCTCGCGGGCGCCTCGTCCTCGAGCGGCCCGACCATGGAGATCGACGGGTCGAGGGCGGTCGCCACGGCCGCGAGCGCCCCGAGGATCAGCCCGACCCGCGTGTGCGGCAGCCGCCGCCCCTGCGTGCGCCACCGCTCGCCGCGCCGGTAGGCCCACTTCTCCCCCGCCACGGCGACCGCCACCGCGAGGGCGACCGCGCCCGCCGCCGCAGCTCCCGCGACCGCCGGGTCCGGCAACGGGTCGGCGTCCGCGAGCTCCGCGTCGCCCAGGAGGACGTTGTCCTCGAGGTCGGCGTCGTCCACCCCGGCATCGCCGAGGCCCGCGTCCGGGTCAGCGTCGCCGAGGTCCGCGTCGTCGACGTCGCCGTCGTCCCCCTCGGGCGACGCCTCCATGCGCCGGGCGAGGTCGCGCAGGTCGCGGACCTCGTCGCGCGCCTCCCGCACGCCGTCGACGGCGGAGCGGCCCTCGGCGGTGAGGGCCATACCCAGGCCGAGCCCGCCGGCCAGCACGCCTGCCTTGGTGAGGGCGCGCGCCCAGCGAGGGCCGACGACGTCGGGCACGGCGTACCAGGCGAGCGTCGTGAGTCCGGTGATCGCGACGCTCCGGGCGTCGACACGCCTGCGCGCGGCGGGCGTCTCCATGGCTCCACCTCCGGGTCGGGGGCTCGTGCGGCGGCGGCGCCGAGGTCCTCGGGCCACCCGTGGGTCAACGGGCGGCGCCGGGGCAGAGTTCCGCGACGGCGGGCCGGCGCAACCCCCACCTGCGTGGATGACCGATTCTTGACCTGCGCGCCCGCATCCTTGACCTACATCACGAACAGGTGACGATTCTGCGTGAGCGGGGCCACGCTCAGCCCCGGCGGAGTCGGGGGTTTCGTCTTTTACCACAAGGTGGTTTGATGCGCACGTGGAACTGCTCAGAACCTTTGCTCCCGGCGCGTTCGCGTACGGGTTGGCGTCCTGGTCGTGGCTGGGGGTCCACGGCAAGACGCCCCGCTTCACGACCGTCTTCGGCGACGTCTTCCTCGAGTCCCTGGAGGGCTGGTGGTTCCTCGACACGATCGAGGGGACGCTCGAGCTCCGCTGGTCCACCGCCGTCGAGATGTACACGGAGCTCGACTCGGCGGACGGGCGCGCGGACCTCCTGCTGGAGGACCTGTGCCGGGAGGTGCTCGACACCGGCCTGCACCCGCGACCGGACGAGGTGCTCGCCTTCTCCCCGCACCCGGCGATCGGCGGCCGGCTCCATGCCGACCACGTGGCGCCGCTGCGGTTCGAGCTGGCGCTGCGGCTCACCGGGGAGATGCACCACCAGCTGCGCACCACGCTCGACCCGTCCCCGTCGCCCCTGCTGCTCGGGCACGCCGACCCCCGGATGTCCGCGCCCGCCCTCACCTGGGACCAGGCGGGGCACGACCGGCGACCGTGACCCACCTGTGACCTGCACGGTCCGCCCAGCAGATGCACGACCGGCCGTCGTGTCGTCTCCTGGAAAGGCACGGATGAGGCGGACCGTGGGAGGTAGGCATGAGACGGGTGCTCGTCGTCGGACTCGTCGTGGGGGTCGTGGACGGGGCGTTGCTGGGCGCGTCGGCAGCGCTCGGCTGGACGTGGGTGGCGTGGGCCGCTCTCCTGGCCGGGCTCGGGGGTGCGGCCGTGGTGGCGATGTCCGTCCCGCCGGCACGCGTCGCGCGACCGGCCACCGTCACGCTCGGCCTGCCGCTGCGTGACGAGCAGGCGGCGGAGGAGGCGAGCGTCGTGCCCGCCCCGGTGCCGGGCACGACGCCGGGCACGGTCGAGGCCCCGCCCGCCGTCGTCGAGGACTACCCGCAGCCGGTGCGCGCGGGGCAGCCGACGCCCGCCGCCGCCTGACGGGACGCCGAGAGTCCGCGAGACAGAGAAGCCCGGACCGGACCGCAGC
>NZ_JBHXAW010000302.1:0-5282 GCF_042726645.1 Isoptericola sp. NPDC060257 | reverse complement strand
ACCTGCTCCTCCAGCGCCTCCAGGACGGGGCGGATGGTGAGAGGGAAGTCATGCCCGAAGCGCGACGTCCCCGTCCTCGACGAGCCCATTGCGAACGAGACGCGCTACCAACTGCGCCATAGCCCCGAGAGCGGTGCCAACATTAGCACCCCGTGACGGCAGGTCGCCAAATCGGCTCAGCCCGCCGCGCGACGGCGCGCGAGGATCTGGTCGAGGGGCAGCCCGAGGGTCTCGGTGCGCGGCCGCGGCTCGTCGACGGCCGTCAGGTCCGACGTCGCGTCGGCGGTCGACGACGTGGCGTCCAGGGTGCCGGGGGCCCGCTCCGCGACGGGAGCCCCGGCGGGCGTCGCGGTCGGTCCGAGCGTCGCGCGGACGGTCGCAGCCAGGGCCGCACCGCGTCCGGCCTCGCCTGCCGGGAGCGCACGGCCCGCACGCACGGTCGGGAGCGGCCGCGGCTCGCGCCGAGGCGCCGCCGGCTTCGTGACGTAGGTCGGCAGGGGGACGGGCACGGGCTCCCACGGCTCGCTGCCCACGGGCGGCGGCCCGGCGGGTACGGCGTCGCCGCCCTCCCCGGGGTCCACGACGACGACCGGCTCCGGCGCCGGCGGCCGCTCGTCGGCGCGGACGTCGAAGACCAGGCGCTCCGACGAACCGGCGGCGCGGCGGCGCGTGGCCGGCTCGGGCTCCGCGCTCTCCTCGCCGCGCGCGTCGTCGGCGGGGACGGTCACGCGGGCGCTCGGGGAGGCGGGCTCGGTGCGCCGCGTCGTGCGCGGGACGGCGCGGGCCGAGGTCTGGTCGGCGGGGGCAGCCACGCGCGGGATGAGCTGGGTGTGCGTCGCCGACGGGCGCACCGCGTGGCCGGTCACCCGGGGGCGGTTGCGCGGCGCGTGCGGTCCGCCGTTGGCGAGGGCCCTGGCCTCGGTCGCCTGCCGCTGCGCCGCCTTGCGCTCCGCGACCCAGCGCGCGTCGGCGCGCCGGGCCTGCAGCACCGCGACGCGGCCCAGCACCAGCACGACGAGCAGCAGCGCGGTGGGCGCGGCCGCGGCGTACCAGCCGACCAGGCCGAGCCCGACGACGATCCAGCCGCCCACGGTGACGAGCAGCAGGAGGACGGTCAGCAGGAGCCGACGGCGCGCCCTCGCGGCGCGCCGCTCGAGCAGGGCGAGGCGGGACTCGCGGGGTCGGTCGGCCTCCCCCGTGGCGCGCGGGGCCGTCAGGGCACGCGACGCGCCCCCGTCGTCGTCCAGACCCATCGGTCGCTCCCCTCGTCCGCCCTCCGACGACGTGCCGGGCACCAGCAGCGGCGTCGCGCCGCCGGTCGGGGTCGTCACCCCGCGCGTGCCGCCCGCGCCCGCCACCGCCAGCACCCGGAGCCCGCCGGAGAACCTGTCGTCCACCCGCGCGTCCTGCAGCTGCTGGCGGTGCCGCAGCCGGTGCGGCACCCAGAAGCCCAGCCACAGGACGAACAGCGCGAGCACCGCGAGTCCTGCCGCCGACGTTTCCACGTCACGACGGTAGGGGACGCGACGACGCCGCCGACGCACGCCGTCGCGGCGTGTCCGTGGTCGGGTCGCGGGTCCGGGGACCGCGGGACGGCGTCAGTCGCCGTCGCGCACCCGCTGCCAGCGGGCCAGGAGGCCCTCCGGCACGTCCTCGGTGGTGAGGGCGAAGGTGCGGTGGTCGCGCCACCGGCCCTGGATGTGCAGGTATCGCTCGCGCACGCCCTCGTCGCGGAACCCGAGCTTCTCCACCACCCGCAGGCTCGGGGCGTTCTCGGGGCGGATGTTGATCTCGATGCGGTGCAGCCCCAGCACGGCGAGGCAGTAGTCGCCCGCCATGGCGACCGACGTCGGGATGACGCCACGACCCGCGACCTCGCGCGACACCCAGTACCCGATGCTCGCGGAGCACAGGGAGCCGTAGACGATCTGGGACACGGTGCGCGGCCCCACCCGGGCGCCGTCGCGCTCGACGGCGAACGGCAGCGTCGTGCCCGCGCGCGCCTGGGTGGACAGTGCTCGCAGGTAGTCGCCGAACGTCGACACGGCGGGCCGCTCCCCCGGCGACGTCGCCTCCCACGGCTCGAGCCAGCTCGCGTTCGCCGACCGTAGGCGCAACCATTCGGGGCCGTCCTTGCGGCGCAGCGGGCGCAGCACGACGGTGCCCGAGGGCCCGTCCTCGCGCAGCGTCACCGGCCACGGCCGGGACACGACCCATCCGCGGGCGAACTTGTGCGTCATGCCACCTCGTTCCGTCCCGACGCTCCCACCCCTGCCCGCGGGCCGGAGCCGTTCTCGGCGTCTCCGGCGCGCGCCGGGAACTCCCCGGACGGGACCCTGCCACAATGGCCCCATGCACGGCGACCGCAACGGATCGAGAGCACACCAGCCGTACCCCGTCGTCGCCGGGATGGAGGCCGCGGACGCCAAGGAAGAGCTCCGCCGGGCCATCCGCGCGCACCGCGCCGAGCGCTCCCCGCGCCTGCGGGACGAGGCCGCGCACGCCTTCGCCGAGGTCCTCGCCACGGTGCCCGCCGTCCGCGACGCCGCGGTCGTCGCCACCTACGTCTCGCGACCCACCGAGCCGGGCACGCACGTCCTGCTGGAGCAGCTCGCCGCGCGCGGCGCCCGGGTGCTCCTGCCCGTGCTCGGCGCGGGCCTGGCCCGCGACTGGGCCGAGTACGCCGGGCCCGACGACCTGCTCGAGCGCGCCCCGGGCCGGCCGCCCGAGCCGAGCGGCCCCGCCCTCGGCGCCGAGGCCATCACCCAGGCCGACGTCGTCGTGGCGCCCGCCCTCGCCGTCGACGACCGCGGCGTCCGCCTCGGCCAGGGCGGCGGCTGGTACGACCGGCTGCTGAAGATCCGCCGCCCGGGCGTGCCCGTCGTCGCGCTCGTCTTCCCCGAGGAGCTCTACGACTCCGCCACCCACCCGCTGCCCGCCGAGGAGCACGACGTGCCCGTGCACGCCGTCGTCACGCCGGACGGCTGGCGGGAGCTCCCCGCCGTCGCCGGGGCCTGACGGGTCAGGCGCCCGCGCCCGCGCGCTGCCGCGCACGGTAGGCCGCCGCCTTCATCCGGCTGCCGCAGGTGGCCATCGAGCACCACTCGCGGCGCCGACCGCGGGAATGGTCGAGGTAGACCTGCGTGCACTCCGGCCGCCCGCACTCGCGCAGCAGCGCGGCGGCGTCCCCGCCGACGATCTCGACGGCCTCGCGCGCGAGCTGGGAGAGCACCTGCCCGGCGCCACCGACCCGTGACCATCCCGCGTCGGTCAGCACCGGGACCAGCGGCGCGTCCGCGGCGTAGCGGTTGACCGTCTCGACCGCCCCGGCGGGCAGGGCCTGGTCGTGCAGCCGCGCCCAGATCAGCGCGTAGACCGCCTCCCGCAGCTCGACGGCGCGCTCGACGTCGGCCGCGCCCGAGGACGGGGCGGCGGACAGCCGTCCCGACTCCACGCACCACGCGTCGAGGTCCGCGGCGGACGCCAGCTTCTCGGTGGGCTCGTCGTTGCGGCGTGCGCGGAGCGTGCCGACGAAGTCGAGCGCGAGGGTGCCGCAGGGAAAGGCATGGATCACGTCACCACCCTGGCAGGTGACACCAGGCCGCGCAAGACAGGACCGCGTGAGCATCACCACTTTGACAGGTGACGACGATCGGAGGAAAGTCGTCACCAGTCAGACCGGTGACGCCGGTCTCCGAGAACACGGAGGAACACCATGAAGCTCGCCCTCGAGATCGTCGTCCTGCCCGTCTCCGACGTGGACCGCGCGAAGGACTTCTACACGGCGCTCGGCTTCCGCCTCGACGCCGACTTCCGCAGCGAGCGGGGTCTGCGCGTCGTCCAGGTCACTCCCCCGGGATCCGGGGCGTCCGTCATCTTCGGCGAGCACCTCACCGACGCCGCCCCCGGCTCGCTCCAGGGGCTGCACCTCGTCACGACCGACATCGCCACGGCCCGCGAGGAGCTCCGCGAGCGCGGGGCGGACGTGAGCGAGCTCTGGCACGACGCCGACGGCGTCTTCCACTGGGCCGGGGACGCCCACCGCGTGCCCGGCCCCCACCCGGCCGCCGACAGCTACGCCACCTACGCGTCGTTCGCCGACCCGGACGGCAACGGCTGGGTGCTCCAGCAGGTCGTCACCCGCGCGCCGGGCCGCTGACACCCACCTCGACGAGACCTCGGAGACCACACCATGACCACCGCGCCCCGCCTCGACCGCGCCGACCAGGAGGCGCTCGCCCGGTTCCGGGAGGCCGACCGCCGCGCCGGCCGGAGCCTGTCGCCCGCCGTCGTCGAGGCGTTCGAGCGGCTGACGCCCCGACAGCTCGACGCCCTCCTCGCCGTCACCGGGGACGACGGCGCGGCCGACGCCCCGTCGCCGGCCCGGGCCGACGACCCGACCGGGCCGCACGGGGTCGTGCGCCGCTGGTGGCGCGGCCCGGGCCGCACGGTCGTGGCGCTCGGGGTCGCGTTCGTCGCGGCGACCGCCACCGCCGTGACAGGCATCGCGCTGCTCGAGGACTCCACGACCCCGCCCGCCGCCGGGTCGGACCAGGTCGTCGACGCGGGCGACCTGGCGCAGCAGCTCGCGTGGGCCGACGCCTACGGCGAGGCCTTCGCGGACGACTTCTGAGCCGAGACGCGGACGAGCCCCGGACGTCGGGACGTCCGGGGCTCGTCGGGTGCTCGACGGCCGCTCGGCCGCTCAGGGCACGAGCGTGGCGCGCGTCTCCGCCGACTCCTCGACCGCCTCGCGGGTGAACGGCCACGCGAAGGTCTTCCCCGCGGCCCACTCGTCGAGCTGGTCGTCGTAGTGCGACGACGCCGGGTGGCCGGACACTCCGGTGACGGTCACCCACGTCGACGCGTCCAGGTCGGCCATGTCGACCACCATCCGCATGGACGGGCCGGTCGTCACGGCAAAGCTGCCGGTGCCGGCGTCCCACCCGGTCGCGTTGACGATGGACGAGCCACCGGGCATCCTCACCGGGTCCGGGTTGACGAGGTCGCGCACCAGGCCGGGCACCGCCTCGCCGCCGATCACCGGGTGCTCGAGCTGCAGCGTGTGCAGCGTGCCCCAGTCCCAGTCGGTCGGCTCCTTGGACAGCTCGACCGTGAGGTCGCGGCGCGCGCTGGTCAGGGCCCGCGTGAGGATCTCGTCGCGCGACTCGACGACGTTCGCCGTCGTGCGGTCGTCCCAGAACGCGTCCTCGGACCGGTCCAGCATCGACTTCACCACCAGGAGCCACTGCGACCCGCCGTCGGGGCGCATGCTCGGGGGC